>JBAVOD010000244.1:0-3351 GCA_049691735.1 Bacteroidales bacterium | reverse complement strand
AGCAATTCTGTCGTTTGTAGGGCTTTTTATAAATGAAATGCATTTAATTCCCCGTATTATAATTAAGACGGGGTGCGTTTTAAGCTTCCCTTTCCTTTTATATCTCTTTAATTTTTACGAAGCTGTTGAATTGAAGTCCATAAAAGGATTCCTTGTCAAATGGTCAAACCTCAGTAATTTACGACAAAATCTGAAGTCGATTAATGGAACTCTTTAAGAATTTTGACTGTAATAATAGCTTGCCTCCGGAATAATTCCGTGTAAATAAAAACCACTTCCGGGAATGGATATGAGGCTGTTTTAAGTGAATACAACACCGACATCATAAAATACAGGTTCGATTTATACAGATCAATTCAGGTTAACGGATGACCATCTTAATACTGACACATTCATATCCGGACGAAGAATTAAAATGGCGCGGCATCTTCATCCGCGATCAGGCGCTGGCTCTCAGTACCAGGCACCGGGTAATTGTGATTTACTTTAAAGTCGATAATTACGGATTAAGGCCCTTTTCTAAATATTCATTCCGTTGTCGACAGAACGGAAACCTTACTGAATATGAAGTAATTACATGCAGGTCTTTCCCTGTAATAAATCAGGTGAAATATCTGCTCGATACTTACAGGTTCATCCGGAAGGAGATACTATCGCGATCGAAAATTGATATCATACACTGCCATCTCTCCTACCCTGCAGGATTCCTTGGCACCCTGATCCGGCAAAAAACAAACATTCCCTGTGTCATCACCGAACATACGTGGATAAAGAAATATTTCAGAAGCTTCATTCATAAATGGTGTGTGATATATGCACTTAAGCATACCGCCCGGGTAATAGCAGTCAGCCAGGCGCTTAAAAATGATATCAACGTTTTTATCAACGTAGATAACTATGTAGATAACTATGTAGATATCTACGTAGTTCCCAACGTAGTTGATACTGCAAGGTTTACTATTGCGGAAAGACCCGAAAGTCAGTACCTGAATATCGGACTTATCGGCGGGATGAGCAATTACAGGAAGGGGGCTGATATTCTGATCAGGGCTGTTGCACTCGTGGACGACCTCAGTTTGCGGGTACACATCGGAGGCGGCGGAAAATATCTTGATACTTTCAGGCAGCTTGCAGTTGATCTGAAAGTATCGGACAAATGTATTTTCTATGGGGTGGTCGAACCTGAGGAAATCAATAATTTTTATTCAAAGCTTGACATGTATGTGCTCGCAAGCCGCGACGAAACCTTTGGTGTTGTAGTCGTGGAAGCAATGGTGGCTGGTCTCCCTGTAATTGCAACGCGCTGCGGGGGACCGGAAGAGATTGTAACACCCGGTGCAGGCATCCTGGTCGCAAACGAAAATCCTGAAGAGCTCGCCGGTGCCATCAGGACAATGTCCCGAACCCTGGCCCGATACGATAGACTGGCAATAAGAAAATATGCCACTGAGAAATACGGAACGGAAGCATTCCTGGAGTCAGTGACCGGGATATATGAAGATGTGGTAAAACGGTTCAGGCAAAACTGATCAGGAATGCCTGCTTTCAAGCAAAGCAAAAAAATTTGTGCCGTATATCCTTTCAGTAAGACTCTTGCTGACAAGTTTGAATTTATCTTCGATCGAATAGAATATTGTCCAGAATATCCTGAGGAAGAATGGCTTGGCGTTGACCCTGACCGACCGGTTCTTTCTGTAAACCCTGTAAAAACTTTTGTCATAAACCGCGATTGATGTATGGCTTCTGACAATATTCAGACCGGCATCCGTAACAAGTTTTTCTGCAAGGTCCCTGTTGTAACATCTCAGATGGCCTGAGGGATCATCCTCACCGTAGTTACGGTTCCTGTTCCTGAACGATTTCTCGAGAGGAAGGTTAAGAAGGATAAAATCAGAGACAGCTGCTGCAGCTTTCAGGAATCCTGTATCGTCGGGGATATGCTCGATTATATCGGAAAGGACAATTACATCAAACTTCTTTCCTTTCAGCTGCCCCGTTTCCTTATCGCATAATTCCTCAAGCGTTCCCTTAAAAAAACGGCAATCAGGGAAGAGCCCTCTGGCGACATTTATATTTTCGCCCGAGATGTCAATTCCTGTCCTGTCAGAAATATTAAGCCTGCCTGCAATATTGTCAAGCAGAACCCCGAAAGCGCATCCTACCTCAAGTATGTTCCGGAATGCAAGGCTTTGAGGAACAAGTCTTATGAGGTTTCTTACTTTCCAGTCGGCAAGGGTTCTGTAGTCAGTTTGTTTCTCGGGGCTGCTTCTGAAAGCTGTATAATCGGGCTGATTGTCGTAGAATTTTTCAAATCCGGCATTATCCATTTTTCCTGAGAATATATACGAGTGAGCGGCCATTTTTCGGACCTGCCATAAATGGAAACAAAATCGGAAGTAATGTATTACGCAACAATGAAAATAATGAAAACCCCGAAAGATGTATAAGCGGCACAGGACCGGCGTATCCCTTTTTGAGGATCTCAAGGCCATAATATTCCCACATGTTCTCGAGCTGGACGAATGACAGGGGAGTGATGTGCCCGTGCCTGAGGTCAGCTTTTTCGAATGCCCACAGGGTGCCTCTCATCATAAAGCGCAGCCGTGATACAAAATTTGAAATATTAGGGGTGCTCAGGACGAGTATGCCTCCGGGTTTCAGTACGGAAAGACAGCCTGCCAGAAATTTCCACGGATCATGAAGGTGTTCAAGGATTTCGAGAGCCACTGCAAGGTCGTATTTTTCAGGAAAGAGCGAAGGGTCAAGGTCATTATTCAGGTCAACATTGAATTTTCTGTTCACTGCTGCCTTTATCTGATCAGTATTGATATCGCATCCGTCAACTATCATTCCGGAGTCTATCAACCTCTGTGCGAAGGCACCCTGACCACAGCCGAAATCGATCACAAGCATCTTATCCTTCAGGCAGGTCTTCACCAATCCGAAGATATCGGAGTGAAGCCTGTATGCAGCCAATTCCTCTATACCCTTATAGTCGTGAGGTTTAAGGTTGCCTATCTTTATGAACATCTTCTATTATGGTCTGACTTATTGGTCAATATAGTATCTTCACAGCAAATTTATCACTTACTCCCGACAACAGAAGTAAAGTCAGGTCAAATAGTTTTGAGATTTTAAATTATGTTGAAATCTGTTAAGATATCCCTTAAAAACAGCAGTGCTTAAAAATATCAGAGGTGAAATGTGAAATGTTAAACACCCGATCAACAAGTTATTTCCGGTAATTAAATACTTTTGTTATTCAGAGATCAGCAGCAAATACTCAGGTTTATGGAAATAAAAAACTATACCAGGCGGGCTCTGCCACATGTTATTGCAGTAGCCTTATTC
>JBAVOD010000243.1:0-8294 GCA_049691735.1 Bacteroidales bacterium | reverse complement strand
AACATTGAAGGAGAAACGTGTACGATCGTAAACATCGGGACAGCAGCCGCTCCGATGACCACAATATTCGTCCCTGTCTCTACAGGTCCGTGGCTCACAATCCCAGCCGGCTCAACTACGCTGCCAGTCACAAATGCGGATGGCTTTGAGGTTGGCCGTAAGATTGGTATCGATCGCGGAGGTAATTACGAGATTGCAACAGTCACCGCTGTCGGCAAGGCAGCCACACAAACAACCCTTGCTGTAGCAGCAAAAGCAGGGGAGACTACTATCAAAGTTGCAGCAAATTCCAACATTTCGGCTGGTGACATGCTGACCATAGGCACCGGCGCTCGCAAGGAACTGGTTAAGGTCAAAAGAATTATCAATGTAGTTGCGGCTCCGGCACGCGGAGGATTCGGTCAAACAGGGCCTGGCAATAGTATTCCGGGGGAAGTGGAACTGACAACACCCCTTAAGTCCGACCACATACTTGATGCAGACGTGTCGGATGAGGGCACGGGGATCAGCTTCTCGCCGGCCACACGTTTTGGGCATAAAAGCGGTGACGCGGTTCAGGCGCTGGGCAGCGGCATTACACTTGAAAGTGCACTGGAAAAGAATCACGGGGCCGGAGCAGCTGTTCTCAATCCTCTGGCCACATCTATAGGTTACCAGGGGGCGGCAAGACCCAACCAGTGGTATGGAGCCCCGATCTCTTCCGTTGCCGGATCAGTCGCATTGACAGATGCTAGCGGTATGCTGGTAGTCGATGCAATAGTCTATGGATCACAACAGAGCAACTCCAGCGCTAACGGTACAATCACCAGTCCCGACATCGCTACTCTTGAAGGAGATCAAAGGCAGGGAGGCTGCATTGTAGTGGTGCCCGGTTCATTATCAGGTTCGGGGCAGTTTGTCCGGGTTGGCGGTAATACCAACAGGAGTGCAGGCCGCTTCCCTGATGGGTCCGATTCGGACAACAACTGCAATGATTTCATGTGGCAGAAAACGATTACATTATTAGCCAAATCTTCAGCCGGCTCAAACAATATTAAGGTCTCGGGAGTGGCAGACTTAAGCGTTGGTCAGAAGCTTATTGTCGGCTCCGGCACCAATAGCGAGACAGCTGTTGTCGCTACCATAGGTACTGCAGGGGCCACTACCCTGGGTGCTGCTACAGGTGCTGGCAGGAAAGTTATCCCTGTTGCCGGCGTGGAAGGTTTTAATACCGGTCAGACTATCATCATTGACAACGGTGCCAACAGTGAGACAGCTGTTGTTGCTTCCATCGCTGCGGCGCGCCGTCGTTTTGGCGGCCCCGGTAATAACCCGGCCGACTCCATCACCGTTACCACGCCGCTTAAATTTGCGCATGCAGCAGGGGTGCAGGTTTCCGGTAGCGGTATTACTTTCGCCACGCCTTTGAATATGGCTCATGACGTTGGTACACAGGTAGCCGGCAATGTTCCAACGCCTGGTGGACCCAATCAATATATAAAGAATCCTTAGTGAGAACAAAAGGCGGATCATGGTTATTTACAAAGAAAATACCCGTCATCATTTGAACTGGCCATGGTGGCGCCGGATAATGACCGGATTGAACATACTTGCCCTGGGCCTGGGCATCATTATGAGCTGGCATTATCTTGCAGGCGGATCGATGGTCGGTTGCGGCGGGGGGAGCCCGTGCGAAAAGGTTCTGAACAGCAAATGGTCGACTATAGCAGGGATCATACCCATCAGCGGATTGGCTGTTGGGGTTTACCTGGCCATGCTGGTTGCCGGCCTTTTTATTGGTCCCTCCACGGAGTCACCTGTAAGACGGCTGGCATGGAGTGTGATGTTAATACTGGCAGGTTCGATTGCCGGAAGTGCCATATGGTTCACTATCGTACAGAAATGGATAATCGGGGATTTTTGTCCCTATTGCATGGCTACCCACATTACAGGGTTGTCGTTAGCATTACTGGTCATCTGGCGGTCGGTCACCGATTCTTCAAGGGATATTCTTCGCTCATTGCCTGCTATGGGAAGGGTTTTGATCGGTTTTGCCCTGGCCGGTATCCTGGTTGCCTTTCAGGTCGGCTTTACTCCTTCTGCTGTCTATACCGGGGGCGATTCACAGGATAATTTGCCTGCTATCGACTACCACGCTGTACCGATGGCCGGATCTCCGGATGCTCCTTACATCGTTACCTTGCTCTTTGATTATCAGTGTTCCCATTGTCAGAAGATCCATTTCATGCTCGATGAGGTAATTCGCCGCTATAATGGTAAACTGGCATTTGCACTGTGTCCGTCACCTCTGAATACCAAATGCAACCCTTACATCCCCCGTGATGTGGATCAGTTCAAAAACTCATGCGATCTGGCAAAGATTGGCCTCGCGGTATGGGTTGCTGACCGCAGTGTGTTTCCTGCCTTCGAAAACTGGATGTTCACCTTTGAGTCTGGCGACGGCTGGCGCCCACGAACTCCCGAAGGTGCCAGGGCAAAAGCAGTTGAACTGGTTGGTGAGACGCGGTTTGAAGCTGCCATATCCGACCCCTGGATAGGAGAATATTTGCAGGCATCCACTCAGATTTACGGCCAAACGCTCCAGGCTGGCAGGGGCGGCATCCCAAAACTGATTTTTGGCCCGCATTGGGTAATACCCGAACCGGATAATGCTGAAGATCTTTTAATGATCCTTCAGAAGAGCCTTTCCGTACCCGCACCCTGATCCGGGTTTATCTACGTGAGCCAGGGTGTCAGAAAAATGGATGTACGGATCAATGTGAAATAATGAAATTTTTTAAATAAATCCGGCACCGGTAATGCCACTTACAGTAATAAGGATAAAAAAGAAAAGTTAGGTATATTTACATGCGTTTGTCTTAAAATCCACTTGTAAAATAATAAATATGAAAGTTTCTGCCTTTGTTGTTCTCCTGATCTTTGCAGGCCTGAATTTAAATGCCGAAAACGGGCACAGTCTCTGGCTCCGGAATAAAAGTACGTCGAATGTAAATGTGGTATGCGCCAATAGTTCTCCCACCCTTTCTATTTCTATTCAGGAATTGAAGAATGGCTGGCAGGGAAAACCAAATGCCACGATAATCCTTACGATAAAGAACGACAAGGCAATAAAGAAAGATGGTTTTAAGCTCAGCCCGACCGGAATTCAGGCCAATACCGAGATTGGGATTCTATATGGCGTTTATCAGCTCTTACGCCAGCAGCAAACCGGGCAGCCTGTTGTTGAGATGATCTTTAATCCTTCATACGAGGTTCGTACATTAGACCACTGGGATAATCCCGACGGGTCAATTGAACGGGGATATGCCGGTCTCTCTATTTTCTGGCGTAAGGGCGATAATTCTCTTGCTGTCACTGAAAAGGATAAGGTATTGTGGCAGGAATACGCCCGGGCCAATGCCTCTGTTGGGATTAATGGCGCTGTCCTGAATAACGTAAATGCTTCGCCGTTGATGCTGTCAAAGGAGTATCTTGAACGGGTTAAGGCAATTGCAGCTTCACTTCGACCGTATGGCGTCAAAACATATCTGTCAGTAAAATTTTCTTCTCCCTCTCTGATAGGCGGGTTAAAAACCTCCGATCCATTGGATCTTGATGTAATAAAATGGTGGACTGACAAGGTTAAGGAAATTTATAGCATCATCCCTGATTTCGGAGGATTCCTTGTAAAAGCCAGCAGTGAAGGACAGCCGGGCCCGCAGGATTATGGACGTACTCATGCAGACGGTGCAAATATGCTGGCTGATGCGGTTAAACCTTTCGGCGGGATAGTGATGTGGCGGGCTTTTGTGTACAGCCCAAACGATAAAGATCGGGCAAAACAGGCTTACAGTGAGTTTATGCCACTTGACGGTCAGTTTCGTGATAATGTTATTATCCAGGTCAAAAACGGACCTGTCGACTTTCAGCCCCGGGAACCTTTCAGCCCTCTCTTCGGTGCTATGAAAAAAACATCTGTCATGCCTGAGCTCCAAATAACACAGGAATATCTTGGACAATCGACTCACCTTGTTTTTCTTGCGACCATGTGGGAAGAATGCCTGCAAAGCGATACTTACCAGGAGGGCGCAGGAAGCACGGTTGCGCGCTGCACCGATGGAAGTATTTACCCCCAGAAGCATACCGCAATTGCAGGTGTGGCCAATATAGGCCTGGACACAAACTGGTGCGGACATCCTTTTGCACAGGCAAACTGGTACGCTTTCGGACGTCTGGCCTGGAACAACACACTGACAAGTGAAAGAATTGCCGATGAATGGATTAAACTAACTTTTGGTCAGGCTCCTTCCGGACAACCCGTATCAAACCTTTTTTCCACCGGATGGTCAGATGATTTCCTCCTCCCTGTGAAGAATATGATGCTTCAGAGCCGTGAAGCTGCAGTTAACTATATGATGCCACTCGGACTACATCACATTTTTTCAGCAAACGCGCATTATGGCCCCGGTCCGTGGTGGGCACCAAAAGGAGTAAGACAGGACTGGACACCTCCCTATTATCATAAAGCCGACACAATTGGGATCGGATTCGATCGGACACACGCCGGGACTGATGCTGTAAGCCAATACCACGAACCTCTTGCCTCGCAGTTCAATGATCCGGAAACCTGCCCCGATAAATATCTGTTGTGGTTTCACCATCTGCCATGGGATTATAAAATGAAGAGCAGGCGTACTCTCTGGGACGAAATATGCTACCATTATGAAACAGGCTTACAGCAGGTCCGCGGGTTTCAAAAGATCTGGGATAAGGTTGAGCCTTATGTCGATACCGAACGGTTTACACAGGTTCAAAGTAAACTGCGGAGTCAATGCCTTAATGCCCAGGTATGGAAAGATGCCTGCCTGCTTTATTTTCAGCAATTCAGCCGCAGGCCCATACCTTACGATATAGAGCGACCCGTGAACAATCTGGATGATCTGATAAAGAATGATATGAGAAGACGATAAATCAGACACCATTATAAAGAGATTCGAACAAGCTATAAAAAAAAAATATGAAAACAAAACTGAGATTTTTGGTAATCGGATTACTCTTATTGAGTATTAACACTTTTTCGCAGGATCCTCATTTTTACATATTCCTGTGCTTTGGACAATCGAACATGGAGGGCAATGCAAGAATTCAACCACAGGACACTACCGTAGATAGTCGTTTTCAGGTTTTGGAGGCGGTTGACTGTCCAACCCTGGGCCGGACAATGGGCAACTGGTATCCGGCTGTTCCTCCTCTGTGCCGGTGCAGGACAGGCCTGACTCCTGCCGATTACTTTGGAAGGACATTGGTTGCAAATCTTCCGGAGAACATCAAAGCAGGCGTTATTAATGTTTCGGTTGCCGGTTGCAAGATTGAACTTTTCGACAAGGATAATTATCAGGCGTATGCCGCAACGGCTCCTTCGTGGATGACAAATATAATTAAAGAGTACGGAGGAAATCCTTATGAGCGGCTCGTCGCGATGGCAAAACTGGCTCAAAAGGACGGTGTCATCAAAGGGATTTTGTTGCATCAGGGTGAGTCGAATACGAATGATACACTCTGGACTCAAAAAGTTAAAGTTGTATATGATAACCTGATGAAAGACCTGAACCTTAATCCTGAAAATGTTCCTTTACTTGCCGGCGAACTTGTAAATGCCGATCAGGGAGGCGCTTGTGCAAGTATGAATTCAATTATTGCAACACTGCCGCAAACAATCCCGAATTCATATGTGATCTCTTCGAGCGGCTGTCCTGGTGCATTCGACCATCTGCATTTTACTGCCGAAGGTTACCGGATACTCGGAAAACGATATGCAGCCAGAATGCTTTCCATTTTAGGCTATAAAGTCGCTGTACCTGAATAAACTGATCCGCCTTTGGAAGGTAATGTTTGTAACGAGGTTACTATTAAATATCTATTATGAAAAATATAAGGACATTGATTTTTGTTTCTGCGATATGCATTAATTGTAGCGCTCAATCATATCAGAGAACCGACCTTGGAATTAAATCTGAAATAAACTCTACAGGCGTTGAAATCCAGTTCTATGGTCCGTCAACAGTGAGGGTTATTAAATGGCCCTATGGGACGACATTTATCAAGGAAAGTCTTTCAGTAATTAAGACTCCGGTGAAAACAGCTTTTAAAATAAATAAGGCCGGCAATATTCTCTCACTGAAAAGCGAAAACCTGGGGGTGAGTCTCGACATGGTTACAGGTAAGATTTCATTTTCTAATTCGTCAGGAGCTCTGCTGAGCGAAAAAGACGGAAGTACCTCCTTTACTGATTTCAATGATGCAGGTGTAAAAACTTTCACAGTAGCACAGGCATTTACCCTTGATAAAGATGAGGCAATTTACGGATTGGGTCAGCAGCTGAAAGGCAAGATGGTTCAGCGCAATATAAAGCTTAATATGGTTCAGGGAAATACGGATGATTATATTCCTATTTTCCTCTCAGTAAAAGGTTACGGTCTGTTTTGGGACAATTATTCGCCTACTATCTTTGAAGATAACCCTGAAAGCACATCATTCAAATCGGATGTGGGCGATGGTATTGATTATTATTTTGTGTACGGAGGCAATGCCGATGGCGTGATTGCAGGTATGCGAGACCTTACGGGACAGGTGCCGATGTTTCCGTTGTGGACCTTCGGCTACTGGCAAAGCAAAGAACGCTACAAAAGCCAGGAAGAATTGGTAGATGTGGTGAAAAAATACCGTGAACTGGGCGTCCCATTGGATGGAATTATCCAGGACTGGCAATACTGGGGCAATAATTACCTGTGGAATGCCATGGAATTCCTTAACTCCGACTTTCCCAATCCGCAGAAAATGGTTGACGATGTACACAACCTTAATGCCCACATGATTATTTCAATCTGGAATTCCTTTGGTCCTCAGACGAAACAATACAAGGAGCTGGATAAAATTGGTGCACTTATGGATTTTCAGACATGGCCCCAATCCGGTTCTGATAAATGGCCGCCAAATAAAGATTACCCTTCAGGTGTCAGAGTCTACGATCCGTATAATCCGGAAGCCCGGGATATCTATTGGAAATACCTGAATAAAGGTCTCTTCTCTCTTGGAATTGACGGATGGTGGATGGATTCATCCGAACCTGACCATTTGGATTTCAAACCTTCTGATCTCGACAATAAGACATACCTAGGTTCATTTCGTAAAGTACGTAATGCGTTCCCTTTAATGACAGTAGGCGGATTGTATCAACACCAGCGCTCGGTAACTTCCGATAAACGCGTATTTATCCTTACGCGTTCGGCATTTGCCGGGCAGCAGCGCTATGGCGCCAATACATGGTCAGGAGATGTTACATCATCGTGGGA
This sequence comes from Bacteroidales bacterium, assembly GCA_049691735.1. Lineage (GTDB taxonomy): Bacteria > Bacteroidota > Bacteroidia > Bacteroidales > VadinHA17 > LD21. The sequence continues at coordinate 963 of JBAVOD010000243.1, read as the reverse complement.
TGCATTAAGAAACCAGATTTCGGCCGGATTGAACATTTCACTCAGCGATATCCCATACTGGAACAGCGATATCGGTGGATTCTTTCTCAGCAGATTCCGGCAAAAACTCAACGATGCCGGATATCGCGAACTATATGTCCGCTGGCTGCAGTTCGGGGCTTTCTGCCCTATGATGCGTTCGCATGGCACCGATGCCCCGCGCGAGATATACCAATTTGGCGCGAAGGGCGACAAGGTGTATGATGCCATTGAAAAATATATAAACCTGCGATACTCCTTGTTGCCCTATATCTATTCCGCTTCATGGGATGTTACAGCAAATCAGTCAACAATGATGAGGGCCCTTGTTATGGATTTCCCAAAAGACAGACGGGCTCTGGATATTAACGACCAGTACATGTTTGGCAAATCGTTGCTGGTTTGTCCGGTGACCAGCCCGATGTATTCAAAGGATACAAAAGAGGATTTCAGTACTGTCCGTACAAAGGAGCTTTACCTGCCCATGGGCTCCGACTGGTATGATTTCTGGACAGGCGATAGGTTTACGGGTGGACAAACCGTGAATAAAGAAACCCCGCTTGACATTATTCCGTTGTTTGTAAGAGCCGGCTCAATCCTTCCGATCGGACCGAAGGTGCAATATGCCACCGAAAAGAAATGGGACAATCTTGAAATCCGTGTTTATGATGGAGCTAACGGGATATTCACCTTGTATGAAGATGAGAACGACAATTACAATTATGAAAAAGGCGCTTACACCACCACACCTTTTATATGGGATAATGCTAAAAAGATCCTGACAATTGGCGACTGCACAGGTTCATTCCCCGGGATGCTGAAAGAGCGAAAGTTCAACATCGTTATGGTAGCCAAAAACAAGAGCACGGAAAAAGGTGAAAATGAAAAGTATGACAAGGTGGTGACTTATGCAGGAAAAAAAGTGGTTGTTAAATTTTAAGCTGA
>JBAVOD010000242.1:0-4406 GCA_049691735.1 Bacteroidales bacterium | reverse complement strand
GGAAGCTATCCGCGCAGGTTTCTTCATGAACTGATTACCAGCCAGATCGACATGGACCGGCTGGATTATCTGAGAAGGGATTCATTCTTTACAGGGGTTATTGAAGGATCGGTAGGCTCCGACAGGATAATCAGGATGCTTAATGTTTCGGACGACCGCCTGGCAATTGATGAGAAAGGCATTTATTCACTTGAAAAATTCCTTATTGCCCGCAGGCAGATGTACTGGCAGGTCTATATGCATAAGACTGTCCTTTCATCTGAAAGTTTGCTTGTCAATGTCCTGAGGCGGGCCAAGGAGATTGCGAAACGCGGAGATGATCTCTATGCAACTCCCGCTCTGAAATTCTTTCTGTACAACGACATTGGCCGGTCCGATCTTGACGGGACAGGCGTTTTTACACCGGGCCTTGTAGCGGCCAATTTCACAAGACTGGATGACTCCGACATACTTTCGTCGGCGAAATACTGGGTCGACCATAACGACAAGGTGATATCCGACCTTTCGCGAAGGCTGATTTCAAGGGATCTGTTTGCGATTGAGCTGCAGAACGAGCCATTCTCAGCTGAAAGGATTTCCCGCATCAGGGACCTTGCAGCAGCAAGGCTGAAGGTCGACGGACAAATGATTGACTACTTTGTTTTCACGAACAGCATCTCAAACCTGACATACGCTCCCGATGCTCCTGAGGCAAAGATCCTCCTGAAGAACGGATCGGCAGCTGATTTTACATCAGTTTCGGATATGTTTGATCACAGACTTCTTTCTGAAAGAATAACCAAATACTTCCTGTGCTACCCGAAGGAGTGCAGGTTGTGAAAAAAAAAAGAAAAACCATGGAATTTACAGCAAAGACAATAGCAGGATTTCTCAACGGCGATCTGGTAGGGAACCCTGAAATTAAGGTCAATACTATTTCTAAAATAGAAGAGGGTCAGCCTGGTGCACTTTCCTTTCTTGGCAATCTCAAATATGAGCGCTACCTCTACACCACAAAATCATCGGTGGTACTTGTGAACAGAAGCTTCGTGCCGAATTCTGCTGTGGAGGCAACGCTGATAAAGGTAGATAATGCATATGAGGCGTTTGCTTCACTTTTGCGGCTGGTCGACCAGGCAAGGCCCAGGAAAATGGGGATACACAGTTCCGCGGTCATTGAAGCAACCGCAACAGTAGGGAAAGATGTCTACATAGGAGCATATGCCTATATCGGGGAAAACTGCTTTGTCGCCGACGGGTGCTCCATATACCCGCATGTTTACATTGGCGATAATACCCGGCTTGGCAGGGGGTGCACGCTAAATTCCGGCGTAAAGATCTACCACGACTGCGTGATAGGCGATAACTGTGTTGTTCACGCCGGGACAGTCATCGGGAGCGACGGATTCGGATTTGCCCCCCAGTCCGACAGCGAGTTCATGAAGATCCCGCAGCTCGGGAATGTCGTTCTGGAGGATAATGTTGAGATAGGAGCCAATGTTGCTATTGACCGTGCCACCATGGGTTCAACGATTATCAGGAAAGGAGTTAAGATTGACAACCTGGTCCAGATAGGGCATAATGTTGAAATCGGAGAAAATACTGTTATGGCCGGGCAGACAGGAATTGCCGGATCGACAAAGGTAGGCAGGAACTGCATGTTTGCCGGTCAGGTGGGGATTGCCGGCCATCTGAGACTTGCTGACGGGACCAGGATCGGAGCACAGTCCGGCATCCCCGGGGATATAAAAAAGGAGAATTCGATGCTGATGGGATACCCTGCGATCGACTACAGGGATTGGATGAGGAGCGCAATCGTGTTCAAGAGATTACCCGATCTCAATAATAAGATTGACAACCTGGAAAAGGAAATAGAAAGACTGAAAAAGCAATAGGCAGACATTCTAATGACATGGGAATGAGCCATACATTATATCAAATCTTTTGATAGTTGGGAATTTTTTAATTGCTTTGCAGCTACATCTGAAGTTAGATTATTAGGACCAATGAGTGAGAAACAAAGAACGCTTGCAAAGGAGGTAAGCCTGAATGGAAAAGGGTTGCATACCGGAATCAATGTAACCATAACCTTCAAGCCTGCCCCCGCAAACCATGGTTATAAATTTTGCAGGACCGATCTTCCCGGTAAGCCACTGATCGATGCTATTGCAGAAAATGTTACAGATACATCGAGAGGGACCACTCTCACCCAGAACAATGCGTCCGTTGCTACAATAGAACATGTTCTTGCTACATTGCACGGACTCCGTGTCGACAATGCACTTATAGAACTTAATGGACCGGAAGCTCCGATAATGGGCGGAGCCGCATGGAACTTTACTGAGGCAATCAATACAGTGGGGTTTGCCGATCAGAAGGAAGACAGGAATTATTTTGTTGTAAAACAGAAGATAGTTTATTCGGATGAAGAGCACGGTGTTGATCTGATGATCTATCCTGATGACCATCTCAGCATAAATGTTCTCATCGATTACAACTCAAGGATACTCGGGAACCAGTATGCCATACTTGACACCATTGATGATTTTGAGAAAGAGATCTCCAGAAGCAGGACATTTGTATTCTTTCATGAGCTCGAACCGCTATACAGGATTGGACTGATAAAAGGTGGCGACCTCGATAGTGCTGTAGTTATCCTCGAAAAGGAAGTCGAGCAAGCTGAAATTGACAGGATCTCGAAAATGTTCAACAGGCCCGGGATAAACAAGCATACTGCCGGGATCCTGAATAATACCGAATTGCGTTATCCCAACGAACCTGCACGCCATAAGCTGCTTGATCTGATGGGCGATCTTGCACTGGTCGGACAACCTATTAAAGGGAAAGTAGTGGCTACCCGGCCGGGTCACTATGCCAACACAAGGATGGCTAAGCTCATAAGGCAGGAAATTAAGAAGTCTCACAGCAAGTTGCACATCCCCGTTTATGATCCCACTCTTCAGCCTGTTTATACCACAGAAGAAATAAAGAATAGGATCCCTCACCGGTATCCATTCCTTCTGGTGGACAAAATAATCTACCTTGATGACTCCACAGTGGTCGGGATCAAGAACGTTACAATTGATGAACCATTCTTTCAGGGCCATTTCCCTGGCGAACCCATCATGCCGGGAGTACTTCTGGTTGAAGCACTCGCCCAGGCGGGCGGATTACTTGTTATGAGCAGGGTCGATGAACCTGAAAGGTATTCAACTTATTTCCTGAAGATCGATAAACTTAAGTTCAAACATAAAGTAGTTCCCGGTGACACAGTTATATTGAAGATGGAGCTTATTGAACCCCTGAGGCGCGGGATTGTGTCTATGTATGGCCAGGCATTCGTCGGAAATCATCTTGTGGTTGAAGGCGAGATGGTTGCCCAGATAATTAAAAACAAATAACAAGCAGATGATCTCAGAACTTGCATTTATCCATCCCGACGCTAGGCTGGCAGACAATGTAACAGTTGAACCATTTGCATATATCGCCGGAAACGTGGAGATCGGTGAAGGAACATGGATTGGCCCGCATTCAACAATACTCGACTGGGCAAGGATAGGAAAGAACTGCAGGATCTTTCCGTCAGCTGTCATTTCAGGTATACCGCAGGACATGAAATTCAGGGGTGAAGATACGACTGCCGAAATAGGGGATGGGACCACGGTACGTGAAGCAGCAACGATCAACAGGGGAACTGTTACAGTAGGCAGGACCGTTGTCGGTAAAAACTGCCTTGTTATGGCGTACGCCCATGTGGGACATGATTGTACTATAGGAGATAATTGTATACTTGGGAATAGTATCGGTCTGGCAGGCGAAGTCAGGGTTGATGATTGGGCAATTATAAGCGCAGGAACGCTGGTACATCAGTTTACAAGGATTGGCGGGCACGTAATGATTGGCGGTGGATCAAAAGTGAGGACGGATGTCCCTCCCTTCATAAAAGCTGACAGGGATCCACTTTCTTACATGGGGCTCAACACAGTGGGTCTTACCCGCCGGGGCTTTGATAAGAATAGGATTGATGAGATCCACAATATCTACAGGATAATCTATCAATGCGGACTCAGCGTATCCCATGCAGTTGATCGCGTTGAAAGTGAATTTGCACCTTCGCCGGATAGAGATTATATTCTCAAATTTATAAGGCTTTCAGATAGGGGCATTATCAGGGGGCCGGGATAATTTCATTCAGGCGCTGAAGCTTCTTCCCAGCCCTGGGCTTTTAACTCCACCTCATTGCCCCCGGAAGTAACAAGCATCCTGCCCTGATCCGGAGATGTGAGATGGCCTATCAGCTTTACTGAAGGTATACTGCTGATTTTTTCATGACTTCCAAGTGGAACAGTGAACAGGAGTTCATAGTCTTCTCCGCCGTTAAGGGCGGTAATAACCGGATCAATCTTTAATTCCTCAGCTACCCTTAC
>JBAVOD010000241.1:0-2719 GCA_049691735.1 Bacteroidales bacterium | reverse complement strand
TTGCAGTTCCGGTTGTTATGGAACCTGGCAGGAAGCTGAGAATCAATAATATATTAAGAGGCGATGTGAATCATTGATAAAAAATGCAGAATTGACCATTTTTGACCAATGACGACCATTTTTAGATTAAAATCACGCGTCGTGCGGTTGAATTGAACAATGAATGCAGAAAGCAAGATGAATTGCAGGAGGTTTGATTTGTCAAAGTTTCCCCTCCTTTCGAAGGGGGCCGATCCGCCAGCCGGCGGAGAAGGAGCCAGCATGCAGGGGGGATTTGTGGTGGAGGGGTGGCCCTGATCGTTGGTTATGAGGCGATTGCAAAGATAATTTCAGGGCCGGGGTGTTTGTTCCTGTAAAAAAAATGCTATCAACCGCCCCGTCCGGTATTTGCTTGCGTAATGCTCAGACAATCCTGTGCATTGGTAACTGAATTCTTCGGTAAGTATATTACATCTTATGGTTCTCGGCGCAGAAATAGGTTATCTTGCTTATTTCGGTCAAATCGATAAGACTGAAATTATGCGATTCAAGAAGTTTTATCACATCTTTTCTCGACATGAACCTGTCGGTTTTTGAGTTGACAATGTTGATTATGCTGTTGAGGACCTTGAATGACTGATAAAATGGTACTGCAATGCCACTATGAATTTTATTGTCGTTAAAGCATCCCACAAAATTCGCTTTTGAAGGAAGCACCCTGAAAACGTTGTTCAGGAAATTGTCAATATGATTTATCTGGTTAAGCTGTTTGAGATTGACAATAGTTTTTACGCCCTTTATTTCGTTAAAATCATAGTAATAATGGTGAATGGACGAAAGGATCATCAGGTTCGGATCTTTTGCAAGGCCAAGCCAGCTTATATAATGGAAAAAATTTTCACCTCCTTCAGCAACTAGTTTGTCAAAAAGAGGATTATTTTCATTTTCATCCATTGAAGCTATGTTTGTCCTAATCCCGGCCTCAACAACCTGATCATCATTCATGCCATTCTTATATGTCACATCTGCTCTTTCCATCGACCGGGCTATTTGAACCAGACCATAAAATTAAGAATAATGAAATCAGCCCGCAACTAAATTTTCTGGTGATGCCTGTTAAATTGCCGGGGCTTTATGCATTTGGCTTCAGGCAAAATAGTTTTCATCTGCATTTTACTAACATTTGTCACATAATTTGGTTCACTGGTCAAAACATGATTAAAATTTACAGAAGTTTTCTCCAATTCTGAAAAGTGAGAGCATTGCATATCGTGCAAGATCCTTATTATATTGAAGATACGCCAATGACCTTCACTGCAGATCAGCCTATGCAGGTCATCATAGGGATTTTGACCAATGTCAGCTTTAGTTGGATTAAAATAGACATTATGGATATTGACTACCGTAACGTTAAATTCATCTCATAGTATTTACCAATACCAGGATTATGTTTTATCTTTTGACAGTCAAAAAATCGCATAAAAAGACAAAAGACAAAAGACTATCTTCTGCATGAATAAAAACACAAAAAAAACTCCGACTAAATGGATAGTAATATGATAAAAGAATTGAATCCGGCAACCAGGGTCCTGATGGGTCCGGGTCCGAGCGATGTTCACCCCCGGGTACTCAAGGCAATGTCGACACCACTTATCGGACATCTTGATCCGCAGTTCATCCAGATCATGGATGACGTCAAGGAGATGACACGAGATCTGTTCCGGACCGGCAACCAGGTCACCTCAGTGATGTCTGCAACAGGAAGTGCGGGGATGGAGACCTGTTTTGTCAACCTTCTCGAACCGGGGGATGAGGCTATTGTGTGCGTGAGCGGGGTTTTCGGCAACCGCATGTGCGATATCGTCGGCCGGTGCGGGGCAAAGCTGATAAGGGTCGATGCTCCCTGGGGAAAACCTATTGAACCGCAGCAGGTTAAAAATGCGCTTGAAAAGTCGGTCCCCAAACTGGTAGCAATTGTTCATGCCGAAACATCCACAGGGGTGCTCCAGCCGCTTGAAGAGATCAGCAGGATGGTCCATGATGCAGGTGCCCTCTTCCTTGTTGATACTGTGACTTCCCTTGCCGGCACACCTGTTAAGGTCGACGACTGGAGGATTGATGCTGTTTACAGCGGCTCACAGAAATGTATTTCTGCTCCTCCCGGACTTTCGCCTGTTTCATTCAGCCCTGCCGCTCTGGAGGTGATGGATTCACGAAAGACAAAGATTCAGAGCTGGTACCTTGATATGACAATGATCAGGAATTACTGGGCAGGCGCAAAACGCGCCTACCACCACACCGGCCCGATCTCGATGATCTACTCGTTCCACGAAGCGCTGAGGCTGGTTTTTGAAGAAGGCCTTGAAAAGCGGTTTGAGCGCCATCAGCGTAACCATGAGTTGCTCAGGGACGGGCTTCTTTCAATGGGATTTGAGTTTGTGGTTGCTCCACAGTACCGCACACCGATGCTGAACTCTGTCTGGATCCCGTCGGGGTACGATGACCTTACGGTACGGGGCAGGCTGCTGAATGAATACAATATTGAAATAGGGGCAGGGCTTGGCGATTTTGCAGGGAAAGTATGGCGCATAGGGCTTATGGGGGAAAGCTGCACAATTAATCATATAAATATGCTGCTCTCGGCATTAAAACAGATAATGGGATAACAATAAATGTGATAAACTCCCCGACCTGCTTATCGGGTATGCATCCTGATTCCTCCACACACGGCACTCAAAGT
>JBAVOD010000240.1:0-16512 GCA_049691735.1 Bacteroidales bacterium | reverse complement strand
TGACCTGGCTGTTCTGGCTCTGTGCTCCTGTGAACAACAGGAACAAGAAAATTGAATAAAAAATTCTGGTCCTCATAGGTGTATCTTTATTTAGTTGGCCGATGCGTCAACTTTGTAATTATACAGGAAATTATCGGTTCCGCCCACGATCAGGTCCCATCCGGGGCCTTCCGAAAGCCTTCCGATCGAGAACATAGAGGCTCCCTTCAGAGGAAATCCCTTCATTATCTCTCCTTTGCCGTCAACAAGATATATCAGATTTCCTGAGGTGTCAATAACACCTATCTTCCTGTCGGACGATGAAAAGATAAAAGTAATAGGGCCTCCCAGCTTATCGGACCCGAAATCCTTCCTGAACATCTCGTTCCTGTTATGGTCATAAAGATACAGTATGCCTTTGTCAATGAAAATGTATTCGCCAAAACCATCGCCATCTATGTCAAAAAAATCGAATGAATGGTCAAAACTGAGCATTTGCGGGCTGAATTTTGTCACACTTCCGTCAAAGTAAATGTTCTGGACCGTACCGTCGGGTGAACTGCACACTAGCGACGGCTCCCTGCCCGGGGCAAGCCTGAGCGATGAACCTCTTGCCCTTGTGACCGCTTTCCCGGGAGTGAACCTGGCATTCCCCGAACGGTCGAGAAAATAAATTGAATACTCATCACATACAACTATATAATCCTTGCCCGAAATTCTGTAATAGCTGGCTTCGCTTTTCACCATACCGGTTGTCCGGAATGGCTTCCATCCCTTTACGACACTCCCGTTTTTTTCGTAAGCATAGACCAGCTTATCTTCACCTGTAATAAAGAGCCTGTAGTTCCTGTTATTATCATAATCAAAAAGTGCCAGCGGACCTGTAGCGGGAGAACGGAGTGTAACCGGGAACCTGTCGACATAGTTGCCATTCCGGTCAAGCAGATGCAGATTGTTTTTCCCGGCAAAAAGCAACTGGAATTTACCATTTTTATAATAGTCTATCATATAGACATTTCCGTTGATCCTCTCTTTAAGGGGCACTTTCCACAAAACGCGGCCGGCGGCATTAATCAGATAGACATTGTTTTTAAGATCCTGTATAAATATCTCTCTTGCGCCGGTAATATGATTTGTGAAAAAGAAAGGTTTTATAGCAGCTGCCGTATCGAGGAGTGTTTCCCATTGAGTATCCGATTCTTCCACCACCACATCCTTGTATCTTACAGCAAGGCTGTTATAGATCATCCCGTTTATTGACGCAAGCTGGAAACCCACTGACTGGACCTTATTCAGAACATCCTTATTTGACCTTAGTCCGTAAATCAGATCGCTTGTCAGGTACTTTGAAAGATAGTCTAAAAGCCTGTATGGGACACAGTAGAACAAATATCCGGCCCTGCTGGGCAGCATCTTTTCAAATTCACTGTAACTCAGGTCGTTCACCAGGGTCTTGTTCAGGATGTTATCATAAAGGAATTGTGAAAGCGTTGCAACGGAATTGCCTGCAATCAGAAAATTGTCATAAAAAGTAACGCAAGTGTCCTCGAATCCGGGCGCAAAACCGGGAAATAAAGCTGTGACCAGACCGGTGTTGGCTGTAAAATATATGGGGATCCTTGTCTGATCATCAGGCCGGAAGTACGTTATTCCCAGCTTTCTGTCAATATTTTCATTTAAGACCTGTTCGCATTGTGCCCTGTTCTTAAGCCTGATCAGTACCAGTGAGTTTTCCCTGACAGGCCTGTTTTTCAGATCAATGTATGCCCTTGTGACCTCATCGCCAATAAACGGACGGATGTCATCTGCCAGACTTTTCAAGCTTCCTTCCGGCATTCCCGGGGCGACTGTGTCCTGCTCAGCCGGCATTATCATCGACTCAAACATGGCGGTCGACGAGGGCAGTACTTTATATGTGTTCAGTTCGGCCGGTTCAAGCGATTTAAAGCGGAACAATGTTTCCGGGGGACCTGAGCTTTCGCTGTAACCGCTAATAACCACGCCGTCCTCATTTATGTAGAAATCACCGCCGGCACTGCTCCCCAGATGAGTTATGCGATCAGAAAATGAAGCATTAGCTGAATTGAATAATCTCTGAGCCACCTGCCTGAGGTTGCCGAACACTATGAACAGTTTGTCCTCTTTTTTACCTCCGGCAAGGAGTACCCTTGAAAAGCCCGGTGCATTCCTGATGTCGTTCCCGGCACTGATGTGGTTGCAGGCTGATCTCAGGAGTTCACCCGATGTGCTCGCAAGAATAAGCCCTGAACTTATTGTTATAAATAAAGTGTCAATGTTGTCATCCAGTTTAAATGGCAGCTTGATAAGCTTCCTGCCGTCGAGCCTGTCAGTATAGATCTTCCCCACTCCTGAAGCTGTAAGCCCGTCCTGCACCTGATGGATCCGTGCATCAGGACGTATGACTTTTGAAAGCAGCGGTACAAGCTCTCCAGTCTCTGTGGGGTAAAATGAAATCAGGGTGTTACCCTCCTGTATAAATTTATTGATCCCGGGTTTAGTGAGTTGTTCGGCGAGATACTTCAGTTTTGTGACAAAATTGTTGAATTCCTTTACTTTCTCAATTTGAGAAAATAAACCCTTTCCGGTAGTAAGCGAATTGATGAAACTCTGAAGATCTATTGTTTCGATTACCAGACAGGCATCCTGACCGACAGCCTTATAGGGATCGGCAGTAAGCCCTTTTCTCCCCTGGTGCAGGAAATACCCGAGCAACGCCACACCTGAGAACAAAATGGCCAGAAGAAAAATTCCTATTCGTTTACTCACCCCGGTCAGTATGTTTGAGGTCAGTTCTTAACAAAGAATTAACAGTGTGTTCAATCGATTTGGCATGCATTTTGATCCATCTATAATACACAGGCAATCTCAAACATATACTTGATTCTTCAAGGCAGCCAGGTTAAAAACCTGGCTTTCTTTTTATAGTCAAAATGCTCTGTAACCCAGTATTTTGCGTACGTCCCTTATGGTCCTGGATGCACTTTCCCTGGCCTTTTCAGCGCCTTCCCTCACAACTTTTGCAAGATAATTATTATCTGCGAGTATTTCATTAATCCTGATCCTTATAGGATCGGTAAGTTTTATAATGTCTTCCGCAAGTTGCTTCTTAAGCTCCCCGTAGCGGATCTCGGCAGATCCGAATTTTTCAGTGAAATAACTGACAGTGGTGGGATCGGAAACAGCGTTCATAATCGTAAAAAGATTGGCTACCGGTTCTGAAGGCTTTTCACCCGGACCGGAAGGTCCGGTATCGGTCACTGCCCTCATCACCTTTTTCCTTATCACTGCGGGAGGATCTGAAAGGAATATCCCATTCCCTTCGCTCTTTCCCATTTTTCCGGTACCGTCAAGCCCCGGGATCTTGATAAGCTCTTCGCCGAAATTATATGCATCAGGTTCAGGAAAATAATCAACCCCATAGATGGTATTGAATCTCCTGGCGAATCTCCTTGTCATTTCGAGATTTTGTTCCTGATCCTTGCCAACCGGTACCTTATTTGCTTTATGGATGATGATGTCGGCAGCCATCAGTACCGGATAAGTCAGCAGGCCTGCGTTTATGTTGTCGGGATGCTTTCTGATCTTCTCTTTAAATGAAGTTGTGCGTTCAAGCTCACCCACATAGGCATTCATATTAAGGAGCAGATAGAGCTCTGTCACCTCAGGGACATCGCTCTGTATAAAGACTGTTGCAATTTCAGGATCTATTCCGCATGCAAGGTACTCGGCAAGCACCTGCTTTATATTTGCATGGATGTCATCAGGCTTCGGATGGGTTGTAAGTGAGTGATAATCTGCAATGAAGAAAAAACAATTATTTTCTCTCTGCATTTTGAGAAAATTTCTCAATGCCCCGAAATAATTGCCAAGGTGAAGATTTCCGGTTGACCGGATGCCGCTTACTACAATTTCCATCTGATGCTGTAAAATAAAATCCTTCGCAAAATTAATCGTTTTTCGTTACCTGAAGGAAAATTGTACCTTTGCGTGTTCTTAATATTTAAGGCCATGGAATCAACGAGACAGAAAAAAGTGTCAAGACTAATTCAGAAGGAGATGGCCGAGATCTTTCTCAAAAAAGGCCTCGAACTGGCGCCAGGGAAAATGGTTTCGATCACAAAAGTCAGAATGAGTCCCGATCTTTCATTTGCAAAGATCTACATCAGCATATTCCCATCGGCGGGCAAAGAGGAAATACTTCAGTCAGTCCATGATAATTCACAGACGATCAGGTTCGAAATGGGCCAGAAAATTAGATCCCAGCTCAGAATAGTTCCGGAGATTGCATTTTTCATCGATGACAGTCTTGACTATATTGAAAAGATCGACAAGCTGTTACATTCCTGATTGAAATGCAGTACGACCCGATCAAAAAAACACTTGGCCGTTTCTTTTCGGAGCCTGTTTTCATGAGGAAGGTATTCTATTCGCTTCTCGATCTTCTGCTTTTACGTACCTGGCACGTAAAAAGAGCACTACGCAAGTTTTCGCAGCTTCATCCCGGTGAAGTGGCTGTGCTTGATGCCGGGGCAGGGTTCGGTCAATATACCTGGCGGATGAGCAGGATGAACAAACTCTGGAAGATAAAAGCGATCGATATCGACAGCGAACACATAAATGACTGCGGTAAGTTCTTTGCTTCTGCGGGATTATCCGACAGGGTAAGCTGCGAAACATGCGACCTGGCATCGTTCGATGAAAAAGCTGCATACGACATGATCCTTTGTGTTGACGTGATGGAGCACATCAGGGAAGATGAGCGTGTTCTGAGGAATTTCAACAGAGCCCTTAAACCTGACGGAATGCTGCTCATCTCGACACCATCGGATAAAGGCGGCTCGGATGTCCATTCAGAAAAAGAGCATTCATTTATTGACGAGCATGTCAGGAACGGCTACGGAACCGGGGAGATCTCACGTAAACTTACAGAAGCGGGATTTAAGGATGTCGGAGTGTCATATACTTATGGCAGGCCCGGCAATATTTCCTGGAGGCTTTCGATGAAATACCCTGTAAAAATGCTTAATGCATCAGGGATCTTTTATGTCATTCTTCCATTCTATTTTATGCTGGTCATCCCTGTCAGTCTTATTCTTAATTGCCTGGACCTTAATTTCAAACACAAATCAGGTACCGGTTTACTTGTAACCGCATCACGATAAGAAAGTGAAGCTCTCTCTTTATATTGCAAAAAGGTACCTCTTCGCAAAAAAATCGAGGAACGCCATAAATGTGATCTCGGCCATTTCAGTCGCAGGCGTCGCAGTCGGGACAATGTCCCTCATTATCATACTCTCGGTGTTTAACGGGCTTGAAACTCTCGTACGTTCGATCTTCAATACCTTCGATCCCGATCTGAAGGTCACCGTGGTCGTCGGCAAGACTTTTGTTCCGGACAGCACCGGACTTGCTCTGCTTTCGAAAATCAACGGGGTGGAATGCTATGCGCTTTGCCTGGAAGAGAATGCCCTTATCAAGTATGGTGAAAAACAGTACATTGCGACAATAAAGGGAGTTGACGACAATTATTCCAGAGTGACTGGTGTCGACAGCGTAATGTGGGACGGAAGCTTTGCCCTCCGATCGGAAAATGGGCGCCCGTATGCTGTTGCGGGGCTCGGGATAGCGAATTACCTCGGATTAAGGATCAATTTTATTACTCCTATAGATATTTTCGCCCTGCGCAGGACAGCAAATCTGAATTCTTCTCCTGAAAATGCATTTATACGCCGGTTTATCTTTCCATCAGGCATCTACCAGGTTGAGCAGGAATATGACTCAAAGTATGTGTTCGTTCCCCTGGACTTTGCCAGGGAACTTTTTGATTACAGGAACGATGTTACCTCAATCGAAATAAAATTCAGTCCCGGAGCCGATGCTGCCGCTGTCCAGAAAAATGTGACAAAGATATTCGGCAAAGGCTTTAATGTGCAGAACAAATATGAGCAGCAGGAGATCTTTTATAAGGTCATGCGTTCGGAACGGCTTGCCATATTCTTCATACTTACCCTGATCCTTATTGTCGCCTCGTTCAGCATAATCGGATCACTTACAATGCTCATTATCGAAAAGGAGCGGGATATTGAAATACTCAAGAGCCTCGGGGCCCATAATAACCTTATACGGAAGATCTTTATTTTTGAAGGATGGCTGATCTCAATAATAGGAGCGCTTGCCGGGATTGTCCTTGGTTTTTTCATCTGCTGGCTCCAGCAGACCTACGGGCTGGTGAAGCTTCAGAGCGAATCGCTTCTGATGAACGCTTATCCGGTTGTAATGAAGCTCCGGGATTTCATAATCGTTCCCGGGACAGTTTTGCTGATTGGTTTCTGGGCAGCATGGTACCCGGTGAGGTATCTTACAAAAAAATACCTTAAGGAGAATTAAAAGAAATAAAGACGATGATGACCAGATCCTTTTTGATAATCATAATCGCATTTTCAGTACTCTCCGGCTCTTGCTCAGGAAGAAAAAGCAAGGCAGGTCGCAGGGACATAATCCCTAAGAAGGATCTTATAGAAATCCTTACAGAAATAAATATTGCAAACGGATTGCTGACCCTTCCCAAGTTGACTTACGAATACAGGAAAACCGACACGATACCGGTTTATAACGGTATTATTGCAGCGCATGGCTATACAAGAGTCCAGATGGACAGGACAATGAAATATTATTTCCAAAGGCGGCCGAAGGATATGATCAGGATTTACGATATAGTACTGGGGAGGCTCAGTGAGATGGAATCAAGGATTGACGAAGAGATGCCGGAACTGAGGGCTGCAGAAATGAACATCTGGACCGGCAGGAAATCATATTCCTTTCCCGACCCTGACGGCCCCGATACAACATGGTTCGCGATCCCCGTTACCGGTCCGGGAACCTATGATGTGAAATATACTCTTACGATCTATCCCGATGATCCGGTTGCCAATCCCGGTCCTGACATTTATTTCACCCCGTCGGATACCCCAAGGGATGATCAAAGGGATTACCTGGCCACCCTGCCTTATCTTAAGGACGGTATGCCGCATACCTATGAGATGAAGCTTGTTCTGAAGGAGCCACGGGGCTGGATCAAAGGCTGGTTTATTGGCTATCACGACCGGTATGACATTTCTGAAATGCATTCGCGAATTGAAGGTATATATATCCACCGCGGTCTGATGAAATAATGAAAAGTTTTTCGGCGCAATATATCTTTACAAATGCCGGCCCTGTGCTAAAGCGCGCGATCATTACAGCTTCAGACGACGGAACGGTCATTAATGTGGAAGATACAGGCGGGACACTGCCCGAGCGGAGATCAGTCGAATTCCATAACGGGATCATTGTTCCCGGCTTTGTAAACTGCCACTGCCACCTTGAACTATCATGCCTCCACGGTTCTGTACCTGAGGGACTGGGACTGCCTGAATTCATCAGGCATATTCGTTCTTTCAGGGAGAACAGCACCGGAAATATCGACGAAGCCATTGCATCGGGCGATGAACAGATGCTCAGCGAGGGAATAGTGCTTTGCGGTGACATATGCAACACTTCGGATACCTTCAAAATCAAAAAGTCAGGCAGGATAAGGTATATCAGTCTGATCGAGGTCTTCGGGATTGATCCTGAAAAAGCCGGACTAAGAATGAGCCAAGCCAAAAAGGTTTCTGAGGAAGCAGATCTGGTGGGGATTCCCTGGTGGTTTGTCCCGCATTCCGCCTACTCACTGTCGCTCAACTTGTTCAGAATGTTAAGGGATTCTTCCTCTGCAAATAAGGTTACATCGGTGCATTTCATGGAATCACCGTCTGAAAAGGAATTCCTCAGTACCGGAAGAGGTTCTTTGATTGAATCGTACAAAGCATCAGGACTGATAACCACCGGTCTGCGGAATGTAAAAGGTCATGTTTCTGCTGTTCTGGAAGAGATCACTCCTTCGGGGAACCTGATACTGGTTCACAATACTTTCGCTGACAGGGACACTGTTGAAGTGGTAAAGGAAAGAGGAAGTCTTTTCTGGTGCATTTGTCCGCGGTCAAACATGTACATTGAAAAAAAGCTGCCTCCCGTCAGCATGCTTAAGGAAGAAGGGTGCGAAATCGTCATCGGTACCGATAGCATGGCATCCAATCACAGCCTCAGCATACTGGCAGAGCTTAAATTACTACAGGATTCATTCCCTGCGATCGGGCTGAACGAACTGATCCGCTGGGCCTCACTTAATGGCTCCAGGGCACTTGATGAGGAAAAACTGTTTGGAAGCATTGAACCGGGGAAAAAACCCGGACTTCTTCTCTTAAGGGATGCTGACATTATAAACATGAAGCTTCTTCCTGAAACCTCAGTTACCAGGTTACTCTGAAGCGGGTTACACATCAGCTTTTTTATTGCTAATTTTGCCATGTTATGTTTTTAAAATGGCAACATTCCTGTTTAATGATATCATATTCGGACCAGTAAAGAGCAGAAGACTTGGTATTTCACTGGGAATAAACCTGTTACCCGCTGACAGGAAGGTCTGTAATTTTAACTGCATCTATTGCGAATGCGGCTTGACTCACAGTTCTTCCGCAACCGGGAACAGGATCCCGACACGAAAAGAGGTATACGACGCTCTCGATTCAAAGCTTCTTCAGATGGTGAATAAGAATAAAGCTCCCGATGTAATAACCTATGCCGGTAACGGCGAACCGACCCTTCACCCCGACTTTCCCGGCATAATTGACGACAGCATTGAGCTGCGAAACAGATATTTCCCCGGTGCAAAGATTGCCGTTCTGTCAAATTCAACAACCATAACAAGACCAGGTATAAAGGAAGCGCTTCTGAAGGTCGATAAGAATATCCTCAAGCTCGATTCGGCATTTGACTTAACAGTCGGTATCCATAACCAGCCAGGGGTAAATATAAGAGTCGCCGACCTGATCGAAAAGCTTGCAGAATTCAAAGGGAAGCTTATCATTCAGACTCTTTTCCTGCGCGGCACTTATAACGGGACCATCATTGACAACACAACTCCGAAAGAGATCACCGCATGGCTGAAAGCGATTGAAAAGATCAGGCCTTCGCAGGTAATGGTCTATACGATCTCAAGGGACACCCCGGATGGCGGAAAACTGATAAAAATCCCGGTTTCCGAGCTTAACGGGATTGCCGCGTTAGTTACCAGTCTTGGAATTGAGGTCCAGGTATCGGGTTGACTTTGAATAAAATAAACAACATACTCATATGCCCTCTGGAATGGGGCCTGGGGCATGCGGGGCGGATGATCGCACTGGCACGCAGGCTCAATGACAGGGGGAACAGGATCTTTGTCGGCGCCGGCAGGGAACACCAGGCTTTGTTCCGCTCCGAACTGCCCGGATTATCATATATCGATTTCCCGGGATTCAGGCCGGCCTATTCACGTTACCTTCCTCAATATCTTTATCTGTTCCTTCAAATACCTGTCCTTTTATTCCGGATTGTCAGCGAACACATTGCCCTGAAGAGTATAATCCGCGACAACCGCATTGACATCGTGATCAGCGACAACCGGTTTGGCCTCTGGAATAAGAAAATAAAGACAGTATACGTAACTCATCAGCCTCTCATTCCCTTTCCTGTGAGATTGAAATTCCTTGAATTCGCCGGGATCATGCTTCACCGGCAGGCCATTAAAAGGTACAGCCTGTGCTTTATCCCTGATCTTCCCGGTGAGCTTAATGTGTCAGGCAGACTTTCCCACGGAGTGAGGCTTCCTCCAAATGTCAGATTCATCGGGATCCTTTCAAGATTCACCGGCTCTCCTTTCGCTGAAGCCGCCATAAGACCTGATCATCCTCATAACACAATCATACTGTCAGGACCCGAACCACAAAAAGGGATCCTCCGGGCAAGGCTGGTGAGCCTCCTGAAAGACAGGAAACCTCAGACTGTTATCCTTGAAGGAAGGCCGGGAGATCCTTGCAATCACGCAGAAACGGGAAATATTCTTTCAATCAGTCATCTTCCATCAGCCCAAATGAACAGGATCATTTCAGGAAGCGACATGATAATTGCACGGTCCGGTTATACCTCGGTAATGGAGCTTATAAGCCTTAACTGCAGTGCATTGCTTGTTCCCACACCCGGTCAGACCGAACAGGAGTATCTTGCCCGGTATCTTTCCGAAAAAGGCTGGTTCTGCACTCTTCCTCAAAACGGACTTGAAATTCCTTTCATGCCACAAATGAAACTGATCCCGGCAGCTGAGATCATTGAAAGAAGCAATAATCTGATTGAAAAAGCTCTTGACGAGCTTCTAGAACAGCATGAGAGGGAGGATTAATCCTGCAAATCCTGTCAGAAGCCCTGTCCATACCTGGGCGGGTGTATGGGAATTAAGCCTGAGTCTCGATGCCAGCACAAGTCCTGCAATAACTACCGCGCCAACAAGGTAACCCGTAAGCGGTGTCAGCATTTTAATGCCCAGGACGATAACAACGGCAATCAGGGCGCCCGCACCTGCTGCGTGGATCGATAACTTCCACCGGAAGTTCAGGATGGTTACTACCATGATCAGGACAGATGCTGAGTAGATAAAGTACTTTATCAGGGAAGGTATCTGGTAGCGGTAAATTATGAATGAGCTTGCACCGTAGAGGATTGTGGTTGTGACCAGCGGGATTATCCGTTCTGTTCTCTCTTCCAGGTTATATGAGCTGATGATATTTCTGTTCCTGAAAATAGGCATCAGGGCAATCGGTACCAGGACATTGTTAACCAGAACAATCAGCAACAGAAGCTTTTTAACTGTGGCCGGGAGATACTCAAGGAACGTGGGGGCTGTGAAAAGTATCGCCAGTCCGTACAACGGCATAAGCACCGGATGAAAAATAATCGAAATGACTCTGGCAATTGAGTCGGTGATGTTAATGTTTCTGGTATCGCTCATCAGATCTCCCTTCTTAGCCGGGCAACCGGAATATTCAGCTGCTCGCGGTATTTGGCAACAGTGCGGCGGGCTATCTGGTAACCTTTCTCCTGCAGTATCTCTGTCAGCCTCTCGTCGGTAAGAGGCCTTCTTTTTTCTTCCTTCTCAATACAATCCTGCAGTATTCTTTTAATTTCCCTTGTTGATACTTCTTCGCCGCTATCGGTCTGAAGCCCCTCGGAAAAGAAAAATTTAAGCGGGAGAATACCGAAATGTGTCTGGATATATTTTGAGTTGGCCACCCTTGATACTGTTGAGATGTCAAGCCCTGTCATTTCTGCAACATCTTTAAGGATCATCGGCCTGAGCTTGGTTTCGTCGCCGTCGATAAAATATTCCCTCTGGTATTCGAGGATCGCATTCATCGTAAGCAGAAGGGTATTCTGTCTTTGCTTGATGGCATCGATGAACCATCTTGCCGAATCGATCTTCTGCTTCACGAACACGATGGCTTCCTTCATCTCCTTCTTCAGGCTCTTATCCTTCACATACGATCGCAGCATCTCATTATAAGCTGAGCTCAGCCTCAGCTCGGGTAAATTGCGTGAATTGAGATGGAGGTCGAATCCGTCTTCAGTGAGTTCGAGAATAAAATCGGGGATGATCTGGTGTGAAGTCCTTGTAAAAGTGTCGCTGTAAACGCTTCCGGGCTTGGGATTCAGTTTAAGGATCTCGTCTATCGCTGCTTTAAGCTCGCCTTCGGTGATCCCCATCCTGGCAGTGATCTTGTCATAATGTCTTTTTGAGAACTCGTCAAAATACTTATCGATCACGGTATATGCATTTCGTACAGGCAGCTCCGACCTGTCCTTAATTGCAAGCTGTATCAGCAGACATTCCTTCAACGATCTTGCGCCGACCCCGGCAGGATCAAGATCCTGGATAATATCGAGAACATCTTCGAGCTCTTTTTCGGTAGTTGTTACATTCTGAAGGAATGCAAGGTCGTCGACGATGCTGGAGAGTTCCCTTCTCAGGTAACCGTCTTCGTCGATATTGCCCAGGATATATTCCCCGAGGACTTTTTGTTTTTCAGTAAGATCTCTCAGACTGAGCTGTGATTCAAGATGTTCCTGGAATGAATTTCCGACTGAAAAGGGAATCTCGGTTCTCTTTTCATCTTCCTTGCTGTAATTGTTGGTCTGGAGTCTGTATTCAGGGATCTCGTCCTCTTCTATATAATCATCAAGGGTGAACTCTTCCTGATCCTTGTCATTGTCATCGAAAGATTCTTCAATTTCTTCATTATTGTCGACAACATCCTCTTCACCTTCAGCTCCTTCCTCAAGTGCCGGATTTTCTTCGAGCTCTTTTTTTATCCGCTGTTCTATCTGCAATGTCGGCACCTCCAGCAGTTTGATCATCTGTATCTGCTGGGGTGAAAGCTTCTGAAGCAGTTTTTGTTGAAGTCTTTGCTTTAACATTCCTGATGGTCAGCAAGAAAAGTTAACATTAAAATTCTGCATTCTTTGGTGTTCTGGGGAACGGAATAACATCCCTTATGTTCGACATTCCTGTCATGAAAAGTATCAGTCGTTCAAATCCGAGTCCGAAGCCGCTGTGGGGGGCCGTACCGAACTTCCTTGTTTCAAGGTACCACCACATGTCCTTTGCGGGGAGATTCAGTTCTCCTATACGGGTCATCAGTTTTTCATAATCCTCCTCCCTCTGCGAACCGCCGATTATCTCACCTATTCCGGGGAATAGCACATCCATCGCCTTTACAGTCTTACCGTCATCGTTCTGCTTCATATAGAAAGCCTTGATCTCCCTGGGATAATCGGTAAGTATGACAGGGCGCTTAAAATGTTCTTCAACAAGGTATCTTTCATGTTCGGCCTGGAGATCCCTGCCCCATCCGACCTGATATTCCCATTTTCTGTCCGATGCTTCGAGAATGTCGATAGCTTCTGTGTATGTAATTCTCACAAATTCATTTTCAAGAACGAATTTTAACCTGGATATCAGGTCCTTGTCGATCATATTGTTGAGAAAGTCAAGGTCATCCCGGCAGTTTTCGAGGGCATACCCGATAAGATATTTGACAAAGTCCTCAGCAAGGTTCATATTATCGCTGATGTCATAAAATGCCATCTCGGGTTCGATCATCCAGAATTCGGCCAGGTGCCTGGGGGTATTTGAATTCTCAGCCCTGAAAGTTGGTCCGAATGTATAGATCTCGCCAAGGGCCAGGGCACCAAGTTCTCCTTCAAGCTGGCCTGAGACAGTCAGGTTGGTTTGCTTGCCGAAGAAATCGGCAGAGAAATCAACTTCACCGCTGCCGTTAAGGGGAACCGCGTTCAGATCGAAAGTGGTAACGTGGAACATTTCGCCGGCTCCCTCAGCGTCGCTTCCGGTGATAATCGGCGTATGAAGATAATAAAAGCCCTTGTCGTTGAAGTATTTATGAATTGCAAACGCCATTGCATGCCTTATTCTGAAGACTGCGCTGAAAGTGTTTGTCCTTGGCCGCAGGTGTGCTATTTCCCTGAGGAATTCCATCGAGTGGCCTTTCTTCTGAAGAGGATATGTTTCAGCATCGGCTTTACCGAGGATTTCGATAGTTTCAGCAGCAATTTCGATTTTCTGTCCCTGTCCCTGTGACTCAACGAGTTTGCCGGTAACTGCAAGGCATGCCCCGGTAGTGACATCCTTTAACAGTTCCTCATTAAATGAAGCTGATGGAGCTACGACCTGGAGGCTGTTTATAGTTGATCCGTCGTTAAGAGAGATGAATGCAACATTCTTATTACCCCGCTTGGTCCTTACCCAGCCTTTTACAAGTACTTCTTCTCCAACCGGAGAACCAGATAAAAGCTCCTTTATTTTTTTTCGTTCCATTATGAATCAAAATTGTCACAAGAATTTTCCCCCGCAAAAATAATAAATTGTTAACCGCGAAGCCCCGTTAGCCGGCCATTATTTAAGCCTGTCTCTATAATAATTTTGCTTAATAACAGTTATATATCCGAACTCCGTCAGATTTCAGGAACGGTTGCGATCCTGTTGACAGGGTTACAACTTATTAGTTTGACAAATAGGAAAATCTGAGTAACTTTGGATATATAATCCAAAACCAACGAAATATGGAAGAGATCAAGAAGCTGATAATTGTTCCCTGGGATTTTACCAACGTTGCAGAAAATGCCCTGGCACATGCGGCAAAGATCGGAAAGATGATAAACAATGAGATCTGCCTGCTTCACATAGTAGAACCTGATATCAAGATGAAGGCTGAGGGCGAAAAGAAGGTCCTGATGAGGCATCTGGCAGACGATAGCACAAAAAAATACAATTTGAATGTCACTTCGCAGATAGTCAGGGGGAGTATTTTTACATCAATAGCTGAATTTGTGAACTCATCCGACGCAAGTCTTGTCGTAATGGGGACCCACGGGATGAAAGGGATGCAGAAGATAACGGGAAGCTGGGCCCTGAAAGTTATTGTCAAATCCAAGATCCCGTTCATTGTTGTGCAGGATCCACCGGCCGATCAGGAAAGATACCACAATATCGTATTCCCGGTTGATTTCAGGACGGAGAACAAGGAAAAGATGGGCATGGCGATATTCATGGGGAAATATTTTGATTCAAAGATCCATATTCTCAAAACCTCCACTACCGACAAGAGCCTGATGACCAAAACCAATATCAATCTGAATTTTGCAGTTAAGTACCTGATTCAAAATAATATTGAATACGAAATCCATGAGGTTAAGGGCGGAAACCTTGCCCAGCATACCATTAACCTTGCACAGAAGCTAAATGCTGATCTGATACTCATTGTGACCACAAAGAATATCACGATGGCTGATTACATGCTCGGTGCTTCAGAACAATTCATTATAGCCAACAGTTCGAAAATTCCTGTTTGTTGTATCAACCCGAAAGCATCATTTGCCAAAGTCGGACAGTTCATGTATGGATAGGCCGGCAAACCGCATAATTTCCAGAAGAAAAGATCCGGACGATGTCCGGATTTTTTTATGTATTTCACTGCCAATATGTTTCACCCCCAACCCCCTGCCTCGCTCCGCCGTAGCGGCTACGCAAAGGCGCAGAAGGGGGATGGATGGCTTTCTCTGGGCGTTCGTCGAAGCGATCAGGAACCCCTCTGCCCTGGCGGGCACCTCCCCTACGAGGGGAGGAGGTACTGGTTATAGAATAAGCTGCTTTCTTAATTCTCAGCGGGAATCTGCGAGAAACAAAAGAAGTCTTGCTTTAGTTTTCCGGCTTTTCTTCATGTAATTTGGCGAGAGAGGTAAGGCCCCCTATTACTCCAAGATTCATTGAATCGAGTGCTGAGCTTGGGACAATTACCATGGAGCCTTTTTCTTTCAATCCTTCATAAAGCATATTCATACCACGGAGATGAAGTGCCACCGGATTGTTTATATACTGCTCACTGGCCTTTGCAAATTTTTCTGCGATCTCGGTTTCGGCTGTTCCAAGGATCACCCTTGCCCGCCGCTCCCTTTCGGCCTGTGCCTGCTTGCTCATTGCATCAGCAAGAGCCTGGGGGATAATAATATCCCTGATACCTACTGTCTGACAGGTAATACCCCATGGGTTTGTATTGGCATCGAGGGTTTTCTGAAGATCCTCCGCGATCTTTTCCCTGTCCTGCAACAGGTCGGCAAGCTCATGTTTCCCGATGATATCCCGGAGGTCGGTCTGTGCGATGAAAGAGATTGCTTTTATATATTCCTGAACTTCAAGGGCTGCCTTTTCGACATCCCATACTGTCCAGTAAACAACAGCATCGACATTGACCGGGACGGTATCTTTTGTCAGTGTTTGCTCGGCCCTGAACTCAGTCACTCTCACGCGCTGGTCGACAAAAGTTCCCACCTGATCAATTATAGGTACAATAAAAAATATTCCGGGACCCTTTAAGCCTGAATATTTTCCCATTCTAAGGACAATAGCTTTCTCCCATTGATCAGCTATCTTGATAGCGCTGCCTATCAGAAGCGAGATAATAATCAGGCCAATAAGAACAGGCATGCCGATGATCTGCAGATAATATAATCCCCCGGATATTGCCAGGAGGATTATCACAATTGTTACCGAAACAGGATTGGAGATACCTGTTGAAGTTGTAGTTTTCATTTTTTGTAGAATTTTTGTAAAGTACCAATTATATCATCAATTGTAAACCCATAACTGAAAGCTATAGTAATGAATTCATTGCAAATGCTTTCAAGTTTTTTGTTTTTTTCGTCGTCAGGCAAGTGTATACTCACCTTATTGATGAATGTACCTGTGCCCTGCTGTGTTTCAAGGATGTTCTGGATCTCCAGCTCTTTATAAGCTTTCGTGACGGTATTAAGGTTAACCATCAGTTCAACGGCGAGGGCGCGGACTGTAGGTAGCTGCTCTCCCGCCTTAAGGTTCCCGGATACTATCCCGTATTTTATCTGGTCAATGATCTGCCTGTAAAACGGGACACCTGCTTTAAGATCCAGTACGAAATTAATCATAGTACTATAACATTAATGTATTAGTACAATAATACAATATTAATTTGGATTATGCAAGGTTTTTTCAGGGATTTGTTCTCCGGCGTGCGG
>JBAVOD010000239.1:0-1730 GCA_049691735.1 Bacteroidales bacterium | reverse complement strand
TCTTGTCATAGATCAGGATATATGGATTTTCAAGCTCAGCTTCCATCTTCTCGGTATTGGTCACAAAGTAAGCTGATATATATCCGCGGTCAAACTGCATACCTTCCACGACTTCGACTGAAGTTGCGGTACCTTTTGACTCCTCAACGGTTATCACGCCTTCTTTATGAACCTTTCCCATTGCTTCGGCAATCAGCTTGCCAATTTCCTCGTCATCGTTCGCAGACACCCTGGCAACTTGTTCAATTTTGCTGAGATCGTCACCGATAACCTTTGCCTGCGATTTAAGATGTTTAACTACTTGTTCAACGGCTTTGTCAATGCCTCTCTTAACATCCATCGGATTTGCACCGGCAGTAATGTTTTTAAGTCCGACATTAATTATTGCCTGGGCCAGAACCGTTGCGGTTGTTGTACCGTCACCCGCAATATCTCCGGTTTTGGATGCAACTTCCTTTACCATCTGTGCACCCATGTTCATGTAAGGATCAGACAGTTCAATGTCCTTGGCGACAGTGACACCGTCTTTAGTGATGGTAGGGGCGCCGAATTTCTTCTCAAGAACAACATTCCGGCCTTTCGGACCAAGGGTCACCTTGACGGCATCCGCCAGCTGGTCAACTCCTTCTTTAAGCTGAGCACGCGCATCAATATTGAATTTAATCTCTTTTGCCATATCTTGATTTTTTTAGTGGTTTAAATGTTAACCTATAAATAGAATATCTGACTGTGAAATAAGAAGATAATCTTCATTATCAATGGTCAGCTCCTGACCCGAATATTTACCGTAAAGAACCACGTCTCCTTTCTTTACCTCCATCTCCTCATCTTTTTTCGGAGCTCCTACCATAATCACAGTACCCTGCCGCGGCTTTTCCTTTGCCGAATCAGGAATTATAATTCCACTGGCCGTCTTGGCTTCAGCTTCATGAGGTTTGACCAGGACTTTCCCTGCCAATACTTTTCCTTTCAATTGTGCCATCTTATTTAGTTTTAAAGTTAAACATCAATTTCCGACTTCATGCCTTAACATAATGTATGCCAAAAAGTAAATTCGCAACCAATCCCTTGGTTAACCGACATTTTAACGTTTTTGTCTGCCAATTTAAAATTCACAAAATAAATAAGTTATAATAAGTAATTGAATATATGGAGTTTATGTCTGCTGAAATAAAAATGTCAGTTTATGACAAACTGACATCATGTTTAGTTATAATTAAACAAAACATTATTTCTGAGGTTGAGTCTGCCCTTCTGAAGGTGTTGTCGAAGTTGCAGGCGGAACTGCAGTAGGAAGGGTAGGAATGGCATTGGGATCAACAGCATTCTGTATCTGATTTTCGATCCTTGACCTGCCTGCACCCGATCCGCGTGGAATAGTAGCGGTAGCGACAATCGAAAGTATCAGGATCGCCCCTGCCAGCGTCCAGGTTGCTTTTTCAAGGAAGTCAGCTGTCTTTCTTACACCCATTGACTGGCCTGCAGAAGTAAAATTGGCAGCAAGCCCACCACCCTTTGAATTCTGGACCAACACTATCATTACCTGAAGGATGCATGCTATAATGACAAGGACCGACACAAAAATATAAATTCCCATCTCACCTTTATTTTATAAGCCCTTTAATTTTTTCAATTTGCGACGCAAAGTAACTACTTTTTTCCGGGAATTTCAAGCATAATTTTTCATAAATGTCAATAGCCTTTGAAAAATACCCCTGGCTCACATAGAT
>JBAVOD010000238.1:0-2192 GCA_049691735.1 Bacteroidales bacterium | reverse complement strand
CTGACATACAAATTTTAAAAGAATTATGGATTTCTATCAGGTATTGCAATTTAGACAGTTGCAGTAACCAGTGCAGACTGCTGAATTTCATTAAGAAAAATATTTATGATAAGAATATTGTTAATTTGCACTTATGCTTTTAACAAAACTACATATTCCTTCCATTGGAAGTAGTATTGTTCACCGATCAGAACTTTTTGAGAATCTGAACACCGGACTGAGCCGAAAGCTGATTCTTATTTCTGCTCCTGCAGGATTTGGCAAAACAACAGTTGTGAGCGACTGGATCAATCAAAATAAGATCCCTGCTGCATGGTTATCGCTCGACAGCGGTGATAATGACCCTGAAGTTTTTTTAAGCTATATAATTTCAGGAATTCAAAGTATTCAAAAAGAATTCGGAGAAAGTGCACTCAGGCTTTTAAATTCGCCCAATAAACAATCTGGCGAATCAATTGCCAGCCTGTTAATCAACGAAATACTCAATATCAATCAAAACTTTTTATTAGTACTCGACGATTTTCATTTGATTAAGAGTAACGAGGTATTAAAATTAGTGACCTATTTAGTAGAGCATATTCCGGAAAATATCCATATTGTAATCCTAACCCGTTCTGACCCGGCTCTATCTGTTTCAAGGTTAAGAAGTCAACATCAGTTGGTTGAGTTACGTTCATCAAATCTCAGTTTTTCGGCAAATGATATTTCCATATTGTTTAATAAAAAGCTAAAATTAGGTTTATCTATTGACGATGTTTATTCTCTTGAAACAAAAACCGAAGGCTGGATTGCAGGATTGCAATTAACGGCTTTGTCAATGCAAGGCCGGGCTGATATTTCCGAATTTATTCAAGACTTAAAAGGAGATAACCGTTACATCATGGATTATCTGATTGAGGAGGTACTAAAGATCCAAAGAGATGATACCCATGAATTTTTATTACAGACTTCAATACTGGAGCAAATGTCAGCTCCTTTGTGTGATACTCTTTTAAACAGAAATGATTGTCAGTTAATTCTTGAGACGCTGGAAAAAAATAACATGTTTGTTATACCGCTGGATGAGGAGCGAAATTGGTACAGATATCATCATCTTTTTGCGGAGTTATTAAAACAGAGGCTTCAATTACGTGATAAAGATGCCGTTACAGAGCTTCACTATAAAGCATGCATTTGGTTTGAACAACACAATATGTTTGATTTTGCTATTGGACATGCTTTGGCAATTAAAAATCATGAAAAAAGCATTCAACTGATTGGCGAGGTGGTTGAGGAATTGTGGGAAACAGGACAACATTCCACTATCTTGAGATATGGTACTCTGTTACCACATGAAATAATTAAAAAAAATCCGGAATTTTGTCTATACTATTCGTGGATATTAATCACCATCGGCCAAATTGAGGAAGCTGAACCTTTTTTGGAGAGTGCTGATAAAATAACAATAAAGTTAATTAATGATAAAAAATCATCGAAGGAAATTTTTCTGAAGAATAAGTTACTGTTGGGAAAATTATCAGTTGCAATGGCTTATATGAAATTATTTTCAGCACCAGCAGAGGAAATAATTAATTATGGCAAAATTGCCATTGAAAATCTTTCGGAAAATAATAATTTGTGGATAGGTTGGGCGTGGTACTCCATCGGAAATGGAGAAATGTCAAGAGGTAATTTAGAGGAGAGTGTAAAGGCATTTGATAACGCTTTAAAACATAGCAGAAAGTCAGGCAATTTATACCTGATATCGACCATAACAACTACCATTGTTACTCATAAACTATACATGGGACAGTACAATTCAGCCTTTGAACAATGTTCTGATCTGTTGTCTTTTATGAGAGACCGTGGATATTCCAAAATAGCAAAAACGGAATGGACATATTCAGGACTATTTACAATGATGTCCGTTATTCAGTGTATATGGACTGATTTTGATGGAGCTTTAGAAAATGTAAAAACTGCTTATGATCTATGTAAAAATGAAAAAAATATCCGTCATAAAATAATGGCAGTGCTGGCCTATTCATATGTTTTACATGCTCATGAAGATAAGACCGGGGCATTTGATAAGATAAATGAATTGGAAGATGTTTTGAGGCAATATAGAATATCACCTCATCTGGCTTCTACCTATATAGGATGGAAAATATATTTACTGATTGAAATGGATCAGATTGACAAAGCCAATGATT
>JBAVOD010000237.1:0-11126 GCA_049691735.1 Bacteroidales bacterium | reverse complement strand
GAATGCCTGGATTGCCGACAGGAATTGGGGTCTTGTCCGCGCATACAATTTTACAGAGTTTACAAGCCTTGTTCCTGACGGTCCTGCCTCCGATAATGCTGCCAGCATTTCGGCAGGCTCGGGAAAGATATTCATCTGTTCAGGAGGAACTGATGATCACTGGAATGGCACTGGAAGGCCCTTCGGGGTCTCGGTTTTTGAAAATGGCCGGTTTGGGAATATCACGCTGAGCTCTTTCAGAAATGCCATGAGAGCATGCCCTGACCCGGGCAACGATCATTTGTTTGTCTCTTCCTGGGGAGACGGTTTGTTTGAATTCTCGGGGAACAAATTGATTAGCCACTATAACAATACCAATTCGCCTCTCAACGGAAGCGGGCCCGGTGGCGTTGAGATAAGGACCTGCGGACTTACATTTGACCGTGCAGGCAATCTATGGGTGACAAATACCGGCGGCACGCTGAATATTCTTATCCTGAAACCAGACGGGTCGTGGGTCACCTATCCGGCTACCGTTGAAGCCCCTGTCATGGGAGACATCACAACGACAAGTTCAGGACAAAAATGGATACTGTTGCCGGGAGGCAACGGTCTGTTTATAATTGATGATAATAATACACCGTACATATTCTCAGATGACAGAACAAGGCGCCTGACTATCAGGGATACTGAGGGGAACATCATTTCAAATTCATTTTCACTGGCAGAGGATCTTGACGGCAACATTTGGGTGGGAACTGACCAGGGGCCTGTCATTTACAGTAATACCGGACGGATCTTCGACGAAGATCCGAGATGCTCGAGGATCAAAGTACCCCGTAATGATGGTTCGGGGCTTGCCGATTATATGCTTGGAACCGAAACAATAACATCAATAGCTGTTGACGGCGCCAACAGAAAATGGCTGGGCACTGCCGGATCAGGTGCTTACCTGCTTTCAGCCGATGGCACTGAACTGGTAAAGAACTACAATGAAAAGAACTCCCCGGTCTTTTCCGATTCTATCAGCTCCCTTTCAATTGATAGCCGTTCAGGGGAGGTGTGGATCGGTACAACACAAGGGATCCTGTCAGTCAGGGAAGTAGCCACGGCAGGCAGTGACGGATATATCAGCGTCTATTCATTTCCCAATCCGGTCAGGGAAGACTTTACAGGAAATGTGACGATTACCGGGCTTATGAGGGACACCGAGATAAAAATAACTGATGTAAGCGGTAACCTGGTTTTTAAGACAATGTCCGAAGGAGGCCAGGCTTCATGGGATCTGACTACCTACACAGGTCACCGTGTTACAACGGGCGTTTACCTTGTTTTCTGCTCGAACAGTGACGGCAGCCGCTCGTATGTTACAAAAATACTTGTCATCGGGCGGTAGCTGTTACCCTGTTATGAGGTTCTGCAGCCTTTCAATCTGAAGTTGTTTATTGACCTCCCTGAGGCTTCTGGCAGTTTTTGTAAAATACTGATGACCTGAGATGAATTTTACCTGCAGCCTGTTCCACTCATTAATATCCTTCATTTTCCCCTGGGCTTTCAGTTCTTCGAAAAGGGTGTTCGAGACCGGAACAAAATCGCTTCGGCCGAGGTAATCGAGATCCGAATCACATATTATTTCTTCAAGCAGACCGGATGGCTTCGGAGGAAGCCTGGTGGCCATTATTATTGAGCAAACCCGGTCGATCTGCTCTTTTGTGTAATTGAATTGAGGAAGCAATTCCCCTGCAATCAGTGTCCCGTGATATTCATGGTTTTCATAAGATACTGTCAGTCCGGTATCGTGGAACAGACCGGCAGTCTTAAGCAGCAGAATTTCATCATCGGTGCAGCCTTCGGCCCATCCTATAAGCTCGACCTCGGTCACCACATCAACTGTATGCTTCACATTGTGGTAGTAAAGGTACCCGGGAAGCTCCCTTTCGAGCTTGTCAAGGATCATTTCCTGGATATCTGTGAACTGTATCAGCCCGAACTTGACCCTGAACGCACTGTTCGGCACCCTGCCTTTCCCATCTTCCGAGAATTCAGGTTTGATCCCTGTTACCCTGTAGGTCTGAAGCTCTCCCTTGTATTTAACCGGCAGCTTTCCGTAGTACTGGCAATCAAAAAATTCCTTTACAAGCTCATATGTCATTACCGAAATCAGGATCGAACCGTTTTCCGACATAGTCTCAATACGGCTTGCATTATTTACCGTGTCGCCCTTCAGATCATAACTCACTTTCTTTTTCCCCGACACGCCGGCGATAACCGGTCCGGTGTGTATTCCTGTTTTTAGCTCCCAGATGCATTCGCCGCCCTTTCTCTTTTTTCTTTCAAATTCATCAAGGAAGTTCCTCATTTCAAGGGCGGCCAGCACGACATCCACCGGATTTGTTATGTTCTTTTCAGGAATTCCTCCGGCACACATAAAGGTGTCCCCTATTGTCTTTATCCTTTTTGTTTTTAACCCTGCCGCAATTGCATCAAACTCGTAAAGGATCTCATCACGTTCATCCATTACCGAGGCCGAATCCATTGCTTCAATAAGGTCAGGAAATCCGCGGATCTCAGCAAAAAGAAGGGTCACCATGTTGAATTTCATGGTATCCGCGATCTTTTCTCCGGCACTTTCTTTTATGCTTCCAGTTGAAAGATCGTGACAGGAGGACTTTAGCTTTTCAATTTCAGCAGCAAGCCTGACATTCTTCTCTTCAAGCTTCCTGATTTGATTCTGAAGTACCTGCTTCTGCCTGACAAGCTTGGATATCCGTTTAAAAAGCTCCTCATTATTTGCTCCAATCATGACGTAGTTGAGTGATCTGTAAATATAGTAATTTTATGTTTGAATAAACTCCTGGGCGCCATGATCGAGAAGACCAGAGCTGTGGTCCTTCACCAGCTGAAATATACCGATTCGGGTGTAATTATCCGGACATACACACGTGAGTTCGGAAGACAATCAATGCTCATCAGGGGGATGAGGGGCAAAAAGTCGGGCAAACATAACGTATACCTTCAGCCGCTCTTTATTCTCGACCTCGATTTCTATTACAAGGAGTCACGATCAGTCCAGATGGCAAAAGAGTTCACAGTTTCATATATGCCTCTGAATATCTATTCTGATGTGATCAAGAGCACAATAGCTGTTTTTCTCGGCGAGGTGCTCACCTCAGTACTGAAAGAGGAGAGCCCGAACTACGAGCTGTTTGATTATATTGAAAATTCGGTCAGGTATTTTGATGAAAGCCGGAAAGATTATTCAAACTTCCACATTGCATTCCTAATCGGGCTGAGCAGCTTTCTGGGCTTTGAGCCCGGAATCAGGACCAGCCCCGGCGACAGGTATTTTGACCTCCTGAACGGGATTTTTGTCCCGGTGCCTCCGTCACATTCCGATTTCGCCGACAGGGAGATTTCAGATCTCCTGGCAGCTTTTTTCCCATTATCATTCGATACAATGGGATCCCTTCCACTTACCGGGGTCATGAGGAATGCCGTGCTTGAGACCCTTGTAAGATATTATGCAATTCATCTGCCCGGACTGAAAAAAATAAATTCTCTCGGGGTGCTGAAGGAGATTTTCAGATAATGATCAGGAGAAGGCTTTTATTTTTTCAATATCTTTGGCGCTCCTGCTAAACCTTGCCTGATGCCAATTATCCCCTCCATTGTCAAGTGGCTTAATACAAAGCGGCTAAATCAGATTGAGCTTTTTAAAAAATATCCGGTTGAGACTCAGCAGGAGTCGCTGTACAAGATCCTTGCAATGGCCGCCTCGACTGAATGGGGGAAAAAGTACGGATACTCAACGGTGGCATCCATCAGCGACTATCAGTCAAGGGTACCGGTGCAGACCTATGAGGATCTCGAGCCTTTCGTTGAACGATTGCGAATGGGGGAGGTTAATCTTCTTTGGCCCGGTGATATAAAATGGTTCGCAAGGTCATCGGGGACCACTTCTTCAAAAAGCAAGCTCATTCCGATGAGCCGTGAATCGCTTACCGATTGCCATTACAGGGCCGGAAAGGATATTCTGGCGATTTATACAATGAACAATCCGGGCACCAGGATCTTTTCTGGTAAGGGCCTGACTCTGGGCGGAAGTCACAAGGTCAACCAGTTCAGCCCCGACTCACTGTACGGTGATCTTTCGGCCATACTTATTGAAAATGCTCCATTCTGGGTAGAGCTTATAAGAACACCCCGTCAGAGTATTGCACTGATCGAGGATTTTGAGGATAAGCTCGATAAGATCACCAGGGCAACTGTTAACGAGAATGTCACCAACTTTTCGGGCGTACCGTCATGGTATCTTACCCTGATAAAGCACGTCCTTGCCTTTACCGGGAAATCAAACCTCCTGGATGTATGGCCAAACCTTGAGGTCTTCTTTCATGGTGGTATCAGTTTTACACCCTACCGCGAGCTTTACCGCAAGATCATACCCGGGGATCAGATGCACTATATGGAAACTTACAATGCCTCCGAAGGCTTTTTCGGCATCCAGGATGATCCAGCCAGGACCGACATGCTGCTTATGCTCGATTACGGAATATTCTATGAATTCATTCCTGCTGAAAAAGCCGGCTCTGCTGAAGGAAATGCCTGCACCATCGGCGAAGTTGAGACCGGTGTCAATTATGCGATGATCATCTCAACAAACGGCGGTTTATGGAGATACCTGATCGGCGACACAATAAGGTTCACCTCAACCGATCCTTACAGGTTCCGGATATCGGGCAGGACAAAGCATTTCATTAATGCCTTCGGCGAAGAGGTGATAATTGATAATGCTGAAAATGCAATTGATTCGGCATGCAAAGCCACCGGTGCGATTATTTCGGAATATACCGCCGGACCGATATATATGAGCTCTTCATCGCGCGGTATGCACGAATGGCTGATCGAGTTTGAAAAAGAACCTTCCGATCTGGGCCTTTTTACCGATCAGCTTGATAATACGCTCAAATCGGTAAATTCCGATTATGAGGCTAAACGTTTCAAGGACCTGAACCTTGTGAGACCATTGGTACGACCGGTACCAAAAGGTACATTTAACAGCTGGCTCAAGGCACACAATAAACTGGGCGGGCAGAACAAGGTGCCGAGGTTGTCGAATGACAGGACGGTTATTGAGGAGATATATACGTTTGCAGGCATCGGCAAAATTTTGTAATTTTATGCGCTGAACAGAAATACCTGACCTTCATAAATAGTTAATTTATAATATACTTAAATAGCAACAATTGAACATGCATATAGCAATAGCAGGCAATATCGGATCGGGCAAAACAACCCTCGCCGGGCTGCTTGCAAAGCATTACGGCTGGACCCCCCACTATGAGGATGTAGATGATAACCCTTATCTGAACGATTTCTATGAGGAGATGCAGCGATGGTCGTTCAACCTGCAGATTTATTTTCTGAACTCAAGGTTCAGGCAGATACTCGAGATCCGCAAATCGGACAAGACGATCATTCAGGACAGGACGATATATGAGGATGCCTATATTTTTGCACCGAACCTCCATTCAATGGGGCTGATGTCAACGCGTGACTTTGACAACTATTCAACGCTGTTCAAAATGATGAGCTCACTTATCCAGCCTCCCGATCTCCTTCTTTACCTGAGGGCATCAGTCCCGACCCTTGTAAACCAGATCCAGACCAGAGGCCGCGAATATGAAAGCTCGATCAGGATCGATTACCTCAAGAGGCTTAATGAACGTTATGAAGCCTGGATCCAGTCTTACAATCTCGGCAAGATGCTTATAATAGAAGCTGATCATTACAACTTCCCCAATAACAGCGATCACCTCAGCGAGGTAATTGACAAGATCAATGCCGAGCTGCACGGCTTATTTTAGAGCATCAGGCTTTGCAGCCGCCTTTTCAGCCGGTGTCAGCTCTACCTCAACGTAATGTGACGTCTCAAGATATTTATCTGCAATCGCTTTTATGTCGTTTACAGTAATTGAATTCACAAGATCTTTAAATTCATCAAGCGTCAGGACCCTGTCTCCGTAAAAACTCAAATTCTGGAGTGCAGCGATCCAGAAACTGTTCTCCCTCATTTTTGTTTCCCTGTCATTTATCAAAGCCTCCTTTACCTTGCGGAGATCTACATCGGTAGGACCTTTTTCCCTGAGCTTGTTCATTTCATCAAGCATGGTTTTTACCAGCTGGGTGATGCTATCGGGACTGCACCCCCAGGATGTTGTGATCGTAAATGTAGGTTTCGGGTACTTCGACGGCTGACCATC
Source organism: Bacteroidales bacterium (assembly GCA_049691735.1). Taxonomy (GTDB): domain Bacteria; phylum Bacteroidota; class Bacteroidia; order Bacteroidales; family VadinHA17; genus LD21. The sequence continues at coordinate 4,884 of JBAVOD010000237.1, read as the reverse complement.
GATACTTACCCCGTATACTCCTCCCTGTTCTTCACGCATCGATTCCCTGGAAGCTATTTCAAGTATGTCCATCAGCATGCCGAACTCGAGGCGATCTTTTTCAGTCCAGGTGAATTTTCCCTTCCATACCATTGCCACCAGACTCTGCGGTTCCGAGTTCCTGGGAACATCCACGAGCATCTTGCCTTTAGGAAATCCCGGCGTCACATCCCGCCATGTCTCTTTCCTTTTGATCGACGGCAATCCGCCAATGTATTTCTCAAGAAGGGGTACTACCGAATCGGTTTTGAAATTGCCCACCATAAAATATGTAAAGTCGCCGGCATCCCTGAAACGATCACTGAATATCCCGAGAGCCCTGTCGAGGGTTATCTGCTTTAACTGCGCTTCGGTGGGCAACGCAATTATCCTGGGTGAATTCATCGAGATTATTTTTGACAGAGTGTCAGAAAAAATAACCCTTGGATTAGCCCGCATAGGTTGTATCATATTCCTTAACCTCGAAATATATGCATCAAATGCAGTTGTATCCCTCCTTAGACCGGTAAAATACAGATAATTAAGCTGAAGCATGGTTTCAAGATCTTTCGGTGTACAGCTTCCGTTAACTCCTTCACGCAGTTCGCCTATATATGGAGTTACCCTGGCCGTATTTCCTGATAACTTCTTCTGGAGCCCTGTCAGGTCATAGTTTCCCAGACCGCTCTGCGAGACTATTGCAGGCGCCAGCATTGCCGCCAACACATCCCTGTCGGGGTAAAGCGACGTCCCTCCGGGACTGTAGGAGGAGAAGAGGATCTCATCATTCTTGTAATCAGTAGGCTTTAGAAATATGCGGGCACCATTGGCAAATGTGAGCTCAGTATAGCCGAATTCGCTGCTGACTACCTTGTTAACGACTGCAGAGGGCACAGGTTCACTTTTCAGAAGCGGTGCACTGGTGACTATGTCGACATAAGGCTCTACCTTTTCATTCTTAACCTCCCCGATTATCTGCTCAACCTTCTGGGCGGTCGGTATATCTACTCCCGGTTTCTCCTGCCCTGTGACAAGCACCAGCATATTATCGCTTGTTGTGAGCGATCGGCCCAATAAATTAAGCTCGTCAATGCTTATGCCGGGCAGATAATACTTCACGAGTTCAAATTCCTTTATGTAACCCGGGATGCATTCCTTTGTCAGGTAATTCCGTATTAACTCATCGGCATAGGTTGCCGAAGGCGTCTTGTCAGCTTCCTTTGCACTATTCTCATATGATGTGTAAACGTCTTTTTTCTCCCGTTCAAGTTCCGATGGTGTGAATCCATAACGCTGAGCCCTTTCATTTTCAAGCAGGATCAGGTTGATGCTTTTTTCTATCCGGTCCTCCTTTGCACTTGCCGAAAGAGAATAGACATCGATGGTGCGTCCGATGAAGGGTCCGTAGCCTGCATACGCGTTTAGAAACGGCGAATCAGGTTTTCTCCTTATCTCATCGAAACGGTTGTTAAGCATATCGGTATACATGCGCCTGAGAAGAGCGTTCCGGTAATCAGCATAAGTAATGTCATTCTCACTGGGGTGTTTGTACATTATTTCAGCATCATATCCGGTTGCCTCCTTGTCGGTGACCACGCTTATCAGGGGCTCCTTGTTCCCGGGTATCGGATAGATAATCCTTTTTTCAGGTTGTGCCGGTTCAGGGATCCGCGCGAAATGTTCCCTGATCTTTGCCTCCGCAACTTTCGGGTTGATATCCCCGACAACAATGACAGCTTCAAGATCGGGCCTGTACCAGGTTTTGTAAAATTCTCTCAGCGTATCATACGGGCAATTCTTAATTGTCTCAATTTTGCCTATAGGCAGCCTCTCGGCGTATTTGGAACCCCTGAAGAGAACAGGCATGTATTTCTGCATCATCCTCTCGTCGGCCCCCAGGCCCAGCCGCCACTCCTCAGTTATAACGCCCCGTTCCTTATCTATCTCCTTGTCGCTGAGTGTCACCTGGTGCGCCCAGTCCTCAACAACCTGGAAACCCCGTTCTACCCATTCGGGATTATCACTGGGGATCTGAAGCATGTAAATTGTCTGGTCAAAGCTTGTGTAAGCGTTAAGCTCCGAGCCGAACTTGACACCCATCTCCTCCAGCATGTCGACCATCTTGTTGCTGGGGAAGTTTTTCGTCCCGTTGAAGCACATATGCTCACAAAAATGCGCAAGACCCTGCTGGTTGTTGTCCTCACAGATCGACCCGGCGTTGACCACAAGCCGCAATTCAATTCTCTGTTCAGGCAGATTATTGTGCTTGATGTAATAGGTAAGGCCGTTTGGGAACTTGCCTATAATGATACTTGTATCAGGCGGAATAGGTTCGTCAGGATTGGTCTGCCCACTGACGGGCAACACAGATCCGAGAATAATAAGGACAAATGTAAACCAAAGGCTTTTCATAGATATATAACTTTGTTATTAATGTCAACCACGAGTTCCGGGAATAATATCATTCCTGTTTGGGTTTCATGGTTTTTACTTATTAAACAAACAAGAATGGATTTATGAATGTTAAACGGGCGATATTTTGATCATTATACGATGCGAAAGCTTAAACAATCAACAAAGAAGTAAAATTATTTCTTTTTTCCTGCCTTGCCGGGTCTGCCATGATTTATTTGGCAATGCCTGATTGTAAATTTAATAATTCGAAAATTGATCCTTTCCAATAAAATATTACCTTGGCGTTTATACCAATTACACGAAATATGAAATCGACCCGCAGAAGTTTTATAAGGACTGCATCAGCTCTTGCAGCCGGTTCGGTTATTCCCCTGGAAGCACTTTCATCTGCAAGAGCAAAGGTCGCACCTGGCGATAAGGTAATGGTAGGGCTTATAGGAGCCAGGAGCCAGGGCTACAACGACCTTGCTTCATTTCTTAAAAATCCTGAAGTAGAATGTGTTGCATTATGCGATGTGGACCGGAACGTTCTTAACGGGCGTACTGATGAAATTATTAAGCTCGGTCGTCCAAAGCCAAAGCTTTACCTCGATTATCGCAATATGCTCGAAAACAAGGATATCGATGTTGTAATAGTCGGAACTCCCGACCACTGGCATTGCTTGCAATTCGTCGATTCGCTGGAGGCTGGAAAGAAAGTATATGTAGAGAAACCACTGGGGAACTCGATCGCCGAGATCAACATCATGCATAAAGCTGCAAAGAAGCATGGAAGGATTGTCCAGGTTGGACAGTGGCAGAGGAGCCAGCCTCATTTTGTCGATGCAATCGCCTATATCCGCTCGGGTAAGCTTGGAAGGATCAGGACGTGCAAGGCATGGTCGTACGTTGACTGGAAAGGGGCAGTGCCAAAAGTACCTGATTCAGCTGCTCCCGAAGGCGTTGACTACAACACATGGCTCGGCCCCGCCCCAAAAAGGCCGTTCAATATTAACCGCTTTCATTTTACGTGGCGGTGGTACTGGGAATATGGCAACGGGCTTATGACTGACTGGGGCGTCCATCTTATTGATTACATTCTGTACGGAATGCAAAAATCCATCCCGTCATCAGTTATGGCCATCGGGGGGAAATACGCATTTCCCGGTGACGATATGGTCACGCCCGACACAATGACGGCCGTATACGACTTCAGGGATTTCACAATGATCTGGGAACATACCATCGGTATTGGACTTGGCAACTGGGAAAGGCCTCACGGTATGTCATACATAGGTGAGAATGGTACGCTTGTGCTCGACAGGAACGGCTGGGAAGTGGTTCCCGAAAAGAAAAGGATCGAAGCTGTACCTATGCAGAAAAATGTAGGGAACGGTCTTGATCTGCATGTGAGGAACTTCCTCGATTGCTTAAGGAATAACACTCCCGAAAAGCTAAATGCAGGTATTGACGTTGCGCGTGGTGTTGCACTCGTGGCACAGATGGGGAATATTGCCTACAGGACCGGTGAGAAGGTCGTGTGGGATGACCCGAAACAGCAGTTCAGAACTGATACTGCAAATAAGTTTATTACACCTGTTTACAATAACGGGTACAAGCTGCCGAAATATTAAATCGCGATCGCGTTGGACCCGAACGGTCAGGCAAGTTGATAAATATCACGGCAATCCATACCGGGTGCTTTCAAACAAAATCCTTCAAACCGCTGTTTAATGAAACTATAAAGAAATGGTTGTTTAATAAGGAATAAGTATTAATAACCAAAAACAAACTATCATGGCAAAAGTAAGTACATACCTCAACTTTCCCCGGAATACTGAGGAAGCATTCAATTTCTATAAAAGCGTCTTCGGCACAAAATTCGACGGCAACGGTATCACCCGTTTCAGGGATATAAATCAGCCCACAGGCGGTCATCCGATTTCAGATTCAGACAAGGACCTGGTTATGCATGTCGAGCTTCCGATCGCCGGAGGACACATCCTGATGGGCACCGATGCGCCCGAAACTATGGGATTCAAGGTCATTTTCGGTAATAATGTCCATATAAATCTTGAGCTGGATACCAGGGCCGAGACAGATAAGCTGTTTCAGGCATTATCGGCCGGTGGGAAGGTCACTATGGAGCTTCAGGACATGTTCTGGGGGGAGTATTTCGGCAGCTGCACAGATAAATTCGGTGTTCAGTGGATGCTAACGTGCAGAAAAAAGGCTAATTGATATCATTGTGATATCATTTTGATATCGTTTCCCCTTTTTTTTCACCCCCAACCCCCTAAAGGTATGCGCGTCAACTTAAGGTTTTTTGTTTTATAAGTTTTAGATTTAGAAGGTGTTTCGCGTGTGTTTATTTCTTCTATCGTCCTTCTGTTACTTTTCCTTTTTCAATATCACAAGCCTCACCAGGAGCAGTGGGCATATTAGCATAATTATAGTTCCCGTGAGATGCCA
>JBAVOD010000236.1:0-7907 GCA_049691735.1 Bacteroidales bacterium | reverse complement strand
TCCCATACGCATTATTCGAAAATCCATAGCCTTCCAGAGGTTTCCCGATCCCGTTTGTTTCAAGTTTCCCGTCGAGGTTCTCGTCGTGGAAATAACGTACGGCATACTTGCCGGGCTTCAGATCGTTAAACACTATAATGCTTTTGTTGTCCTTTATGACCCCCTTTTCCTCTCCTATAACGGTCTGGTTTTCATTAAACAGCTGAAGCATGATGCAGCCCTTGTCATTTCTGAGACCGGTTATTTCTATTTCAAGGCTGTATTGCGACAGGCTTTTCCCGGAAATAAAAATCAGGAGGATAAGAAATATCAGTTTTTGATTCATAATGGAAAATGTCAGGGTTTAAATATATACTTTTCTTAAAAGTTACGGCGTTAAGGCACAACGGCACAACGGCATGATGGCGAAACGGCCTTGATGCCTTCCTGCCTTCACGCCTTCCTGCCTTCACGCCTTCACGCCTTCACGCCTTTATTTCTTAAGCAGGTCCCTTATCTCCGTAAGCAGGACCTGATCCTTTGTCGGGGCCGGCGGAGCTGGGGGAGCAGCTGCTTCTTTCTTCTTTGCCATGTTAATTGCCTTGATCAGCAGGAAGACTGCAACAGCCACGATAAGGAAATCAATTGTCACCTGGATAAAGTTGCCGTAATTCCATGTCACAGCCGGAGCATCACCTACAGCTGCTTTCATAATGACTTTGAGATCCGAGAAATTGACACCACCAAGAAGCAGTCCGATAGGCGGCATAATAATATCATTGACCACTGATGATACGATCTTTCCGAATGCGGCACCAATGATAATACCGACGGCCATGTCCACGACATTGCCTTTCATGGCAAAAGACTTGAATTCGTCAAGGAATTTCATGTTTGACAGGTTTTAAAGGTTAATTCAATATTTATATGAGAATCCGACTCCGAGGATTTCCTTCAACTGAGTCTTTGATCCGACAGCTTCACCGGGCTCGATAATTCCATCACCGTTCTTGTCGAAGGGCACCTTGATATTGTCATCATAAAGAAGGTTGATATCAAAGCTTACTGAAATGAATTTATTGACTTTCAGCGCAATTAGTGTTTCCCAGTTAACGTCAATATTCTGGGGTTTATCGGCGTAGTTCGAAAAAAGTGAGATCTTTGAGGTGAGTGCTACATTTTTCAAAAGCTCTCCCTTGAACTCGTTCCTCGTGTACTGGGCTCTGATATAAGCCCCAAATTCTTCTCTTGAAGTTTTACCCGGAGTAACACCGAATGCACCCGCATCCGAAAGCACAGGATCGGTCACAAAGGTGGTCCTTGAGGTAATAGGAGAAATAAATGCGCTGAATGATGGTGTTGGCATGAAATCGAGACCTACTGCCAATATCAGGTAAGCCGGTGCAAAATGGTTTGAGATCAGTGTTCTGGTATTTTCATAACTGTAACCTGGTGCGAATTGTGTTCTGAAACTCATCAGCGCCGCATAATAAAGGCTTTTATATGCCTGCCTTCCATATTTTGTAACCAATTCAAAGTGGTCATCAGTTTTTCTGTAACCCGTGGTGCCCTGTTTTAAAACTCCATAACCAACATCAAGCGAGCTTTCCCACGCTGATTTGCCTTTCTTATAATTGGCAAAGCCGCTGAACAGTCCGTTCACTGCCAGCGAATTCTGACCTCCCGCAATCCAGTTCTTTAATGAGGTCTGTGAAAGGTTCACTGAAGCCACAACGCCCTTTCTCCACCCCTCGAGAGTGTCTGCATTCAGTGTCTTTAGCTTTTTTTCAGCTTCAGTTATCTGAGCGAATGTTGTTGAAAAAACACACAACAAAACTATAAAAGCAATAATTTTCCTTGTCTTCATATCCGTCTCTATTATAGTTAGATAATCTTTCCTGCATTCTGTCCTTTGGGAAATCCCTCCGGATCTCCTTATATCCGGATCAAACCGTGCTGCGCTGACCTTCAGCGTAAGAGCCAAACAAAACACTGCGCCGGTCAGACAGATCCGCCATGGCTCAGATCCGTATTCCCTGTGTTTTTTGTCTTGCCGGTAAAACGGGATTTAGTTTCAGGGAAGAAATTATTTATACTTCCTTTACCCCGGCTTTCACAGCATTTCTTTTGACGGATTCAATGCCATTGTCGCGCCCACCTTCACTCTTATAGTTCTGGCTTGTTCCGATAATCTGGCTGTTTGCGGCAATTATGGCGAAGCGGAACATGTTTGAGGGAGTAGTCGATTTTGTGAATCTCTTTGGATCGGCCGAATTTTTTTTAACAGACTCAATGCCGTTAAGGCACGATGCTTTGGTAGTATAACCCTCACTGCTCAGGATTGTCTGACCGTTATCAGCTTTGAGGCGGAAACGGAATTCGCTTTTTTTGCCACTCTGGTAAACTTCGAATTTTGCCATTTTACTAAGTGTTAGGTTAATTAATTGGTTGCTTAAATTTACGACTTTTTTGAATATTGCATATAATCAATTATATTGCATGTTCAAGGAGATTTTCTCATAATTTATATAACAATTATGGACGGGAAAGAGGCATTTGCAACCTATATAAGTGAGGGTTATGCATGCAAAGGTGATTCAATCATCCTGGGTGCGGCCATGCTCGATGGAACGCCTGTTCCGGGAGCACAGGTGAGAGTGCCCCTGAAAACCATGAACAGGCACGGCCTGATAGCCGGTGCAACCGGGACCGGCAAGACAAAATCGCTTCAGGTCATTGCTGAACAGCTTTCCGAAAAGGGTGTGCCTGTGCTTCTTATGGACGTCAAAGGTGATCTTAGCGGGATCTCAATGCCTGGAGAAGAAAAACCATTCATTACCGAACGGCATGCAAAGATCGGGATCCCTTATTCGGTCAAAGGGTGCCCTGTCGAATTGCTGACAATTTCAAAACTGGAAGGCGTCAGGCTCCGGGCTACCATATCGGAATTCGGCCCGGTTCTCCTTTCGCGCATTCTCGACCTGAACGACACCCAGGGAGGGGTTCTGGCAGTTATCTTTAAATACTGCGATGACAAGCATATGCCGCTTCTTGATCTCAAAGACCTGAAAAAAGTGATCCAGTACGTCACTGCAGAGGGAAAAGAAGAGGTTGAAAAAGATTACGGTAAGATATCCTCAGCCACAACAGGTATCATTCTGCGCAAAGCCATGGAGCTTGAACAGCAGGATGCTGACCTCTTCTTCGGTGAGATCTCGTTCGATATAAGGGACCTTATGAGACGCGACAGGAGCGGGAACGGATATGTCAGCATTATGCGATTGACCGATATTCAGGACAAACCCAAACTTTTCTCCACTTTTATGCTGAGCCTCCTGGCCGAGGTATACAATTCAATGCCTGAGCTCGGCGACGTCGAAAAGCCGGAGCTTGTGATCTTCATTGATGAGGCTCATCTCATTTTCAACCAGGCAAGCAAAGCCCTTCTGAATGAAATTGAAACAATAGTAAAGCTGATCAGGTCAAAGGGAGTCGGGGTATTCTTTGTCACTCAGAACCCGATGGACGTACCTGACGAGGTGCTTGCCCAGCTTGGACTTAAATTACAGCATGCACTCAGGGCTTTTACCGCGGTCGACAGGAAGGCCATCAAGCTTACTGCTGAGAATTTCCCGTTATCCGATTATTACAGGACTGACGAAACACTAACGGCGCTGGGTATCGGAGAGGCGCTGGTAACGGCTCTCAACGAGAAGGGAATACCTACGCCACTAGCTGCCACCATGATGCGTGCGCCTATGAGCCGGATGGATATCCTCTCTCAAAGCGAGATAGAATCGATAAACAGGTCATCTGAACTCGTAAGAAAATACAGTGAGACTATCGACAGGGAAAGCGCATTTGAGATTCTGAACGAAAGGATCATGGGAATTCAGGAGCAGGCAGCCGAAGAACAGGCCAGGGCACAGCGTGAAAAAGAACGGGCCGGCTGGGAAAGAAGATCCACCGGAACAGTAAGGACCGGAAACGTCCTCCGCAGCCCGGTTGTAAAGGTGCTTACAAGCGCAACTTTCATAAGGGGTGTTCTTGGTATTATGAAGAAAGTAATGAAATGAGGATGGATCCAAAGTCCTACTCCCTGGTTCAAAACTGTTTCTCGCAGATTTCTGCAGAGTCTGACGCTGATTTTCACGCACCCCGCAACCCTTCTGACCTACCTCCGGACTTTGACACTATCAACAATATAATCTGAATCGCCGCGCCAGAAGACAGCCCCGTTTTTCTGGATGTAATGGACTATCACATTCCGGCCCTGCAGAGTATCAAGTACATGTGCCATCCTCTTGTTGGTGACCGAAAAAAGGACTTTCTCGGAGGCAATTGCCACATTTGAAGTGGTCGATACGCTGCTGAGTATCATTTCACCCTCGTAGGTCTTAAAAATGGCTCCCTTGTTGGAGAATTTCTGAAGCATCCCGGCGCGATAACCCTCACTGTAAGTATAGAAGTACTTCCAGTATATGTAGGTACCGAGAAAGACAATCAGGAGGGTCACCACCCACCTGAATATTTTTTTTGTTTTCCTTACAACTCCGGTCCATCCTGAAGGTTTTGATGTTAATGAGTCTGATCCCATATCCTGAATAAATTAAATATCTGTACTGTCTTGCGGGCCTTTTTACCTGATCGGCAAATAAAATTAATTCATTTCCTGCAATTCCTGATAATGAATTGACAACTAATTAAGTCTTTCGTTCAAAAACCCGTTTTACTTATATTTGATTTTTTCATATCTTAGAGGTTCGTTTTGAAATTGATATAATTCATATATTTCTTACCTAAAGTTTAGCAATATGGAAGAAAACGAAAAACAGGAGCCGGTAAAACCCGATAAGAAGAGTTTGCTGGACAAGGCAAAGAAGCTTGTTGAAAAAGCTGATGACTACCTCGATGACAAGGTTGATGATGTCAAAAAGAGCGAGACTTTCAAAAAGGTTCACAAGGCCATTGACAAAGCCGGAGACTATGTTGAAGACAAGATCGAAGATGTAAAGCAAAGCGGGGTGAAGGAAAAGCTTGGGGCTTTTGCTGATAAAACCGGGGCTAAAGCTGAAGAGACAGTGTCAAAGCTGAAGGACCTCAGCAAAAAGGTTGCCAACAAAACCGCCGATAAGCTTGAAGACATAGCCGAAAACATAAAAAAGAAGACAAGGGAGGATGACAAGGCGGAAGGGTCCTGATTCCCTTCCATTTGTCCATTTTTGATTATTATAAATAATCATCCTTCATGATCGGGAGGGATTTTTATTTTGTTTGCTACTTTTACCTGATCTTATTTGAAGCTGAATTTTAGCTGAAGCGTTATTACCTGACCTGACCACGATCATGATAGCAAAAATATTTACCGGTGCTGCCATATTTCTCCTTGTTTTCACCCAGGCTTCAGGACAGGGGAGGCTCAGGGCCGATACACGGGTTCATCCCGGCCTTACCGCAGGAGTTGGTTTGAATACCATCGTGGGCAACGATTACTGGGGTAATAATCTCGGCAATAAATTTTTGCTAGTGTTTAACGGCGGAGGCAATGTGAATATTCCTCTTCCATTCATCCCTGATCTTTATGTTCAGCCAGGCGTGCTGTTTTCGGTCAAGGGTGCAAGGAAGGATATAATCGATACTATTACAAGGACTGTAAGGCTGTCGTACATCGAGGTACCTGTGAATGTACTGTTCAGGCCTCAGCTCGGTGACGGACACATGCTCCTGGGTGCCGGCCCTTATGCTGCATTTGGCGTAGTGGGTAAGGAGAGGACGAAAACAGGAGCGAGGATTACAGAGCTTACCGTAAAATATACCAATGACGTTATTGACAAGCCTACTACATATGTTTATTACAGGGGCTTTGACGCCGGGGCAAATATCTTTATCGGCTATGAATTATTTAGCGGGATATTTTTCCAGATGAACGGACAGTTTGGATTGCTAAAGATTAACCCCGACTATAAAGTATCTTCTGATAAAGCCGAAATGAGGAACTTCGGCTTCAACCTGTCGGCAGGTTACAGGTTTCAATAATCAGGCATCCTGCGTTATCCAAGTGCCCGCAATATAATTTTACAGAAAGCTTTATTTGATGATGCGAAATTAATTATGGCATTCATCCTCCCGGGATGACTGAAAATGTGCCTGCGGGCCTGCAAAAAGTTCCTGTTCTCATGCCACATTATCTCGTAAACAGTATTGTCATAACCTCTCATAAATTTGGCCGAGAAATTGTCCCGTCTGAAACACTCAAGCGCATGCCAGGCAGCATATCGCCCCGATTGCATTGCCTGCCCAATCCCGGCACCCGATGCCGGATTGACAAGCGATGCGGCGTCCCCGCAAAGCATGAACCTGTGTCCCGAAATTGGTGTTTTTTGAAAGGCCAGCGGGAGGAGATATCCCCTGATATCGCTTACCATTTCTGATACGCAAAACCTTTCACGTATCCCGGGTGTTTCCCCGGTGATCCTGAGCAATTCAGCGCGCAGATTGATCTTCCTTGCAGCAATGATCTTTGAGGGCATCCCGATGCCAACATTAAATTCATTGTCAGGCAACGGGAATATCCAGAAATAACCGGGGATAAGGTTTCTCAGGAAATGAAGCTCAATGGTTCCCGGCGGGGTCCCGCCAATGTTCCTGAAGTAAGCACGGACTGCCCCGGAAGAATGGCTGAGATCAGGGCCCTTTCCAGCAAGTTTCTTTTTCACGGTACTGTAAGCCCCGTCACAACCGATTACCAGCCTGGCTGTCAGGCCGGAAGTCCTGTCTGTACTGACAGTGACCCTCTCACCGCTGCAGGAGACATCAGTAATACGGGCATCATATATTGTTTCAACGTTGGGAAGTCCCGAAACCAGATGCGACAGGAAAGTATCAAATACCTTTCGTTTGCAGATAAAACCGGATTCCGGGAATTTCAGATCCAGGATCCCTCCGGATGGAGAAACGGCCCTGCATATACTGGCGGGTGTTTTCGGCTGAAGATCGGCAAATGCTTTCGCATATTCAGGCCTGATGGTATTCAGTACTTTGGGGACGTAGGCCGGAAGTGCATCGCCGCAGACCTTTTCACGCGGAAATCTCTCCTTTTCGATAAGGGCAACACGCACACCCGACTCTCCGAGGGCAAGGGCTGCAGTAGATCCTGCCGGTCCGGCACCGCAGATGATTACATCAAAATCGTCATTCATAGCGAAACGCCCCTTGATATGTCTGGTCTGTCGCCCATTTCAAGGACCAGGGTTCATTTGCCCGTGACCTGTCATGTTCACTTCTGACATATAACAATGAACTCCTTTGAGTCAGAGGTCAGATCATTACCCAAAAAATCGCCAATTATCCTGTACTTACCGAATTTGGAGCGTTCAATAAGGTGTTCAAGTTCAAATCTGAAGAAATACCTCATGGTTGTTTTCCACTCTGCCGAGTAATTTTTGTCTTTCTCGTTCCAGTCAAACCTGAAGGTAACGTTCAGTATCTGGTCAACAATTTCGGGCTTTGATGATGAAGTACGTTTCACCCTGTTCCCCGGTCCAAATTCACCGTCGAAATCAGTAACATTGTCCATACCTGTCAGAAGCAACTTCAGGTCAGGAATAAACACATCAAAAATAAACTTACCCCCCGGGTTAAGGTGATCCCAGATGTTGTTCAGGGCGCCGAGCTGGTCCATTTTTCCGGTAAGGTGCATGAAGACCCTGAAGGGAGCTATCACAAGGTCGAATTTTTTGTCAAGTCTGAAATCGACAATGCTTTGAAGGCTTATGCGTTTTTGTTGATCAGGACTGAGCTTCTTTTTGAGGATGCCGATCATCGACGGGCTTATATCGATCCCGTAAATATCAGCGCCATTTTTCAGAGCTTCGGCAAACAGGCGGCCGGTGCCGGAACCAGCCTCGAGCACACTTCCGCGCGTGTTC
>JBAVOD010000235.1:0-10235 GCA_049691735.1 Bacteroidales bacterium | reverse complement strand
GTTTTGAGGATTGCTTCTATTGGAGTTCTACTCAGGATAAATATGGGGCATGGGTAATGAATTTTTATTTTGGCAGTAAGAGTAACCACGACAGGAATGAAACTCCTGTAAGAACCTGGGCTGTCAGGGCTTTTTAAATGTCTCCCTCATCACTATTTGTAAGGAATAACGTTTGTTTTAAAAGTGTGGTGTTTATATAAGAAAAAAAGTAAATTTACAATTCAGAAGAGATAAAAGTTATAAGACTAATAAAAGTGCTATAGTGTAACTTTTTTTTCAATTCGTCCCGCTGCATGAATAAAGTTGTTTTACTGGCTTTTGCATTGCCATTGCCGGCAATGGGCCAGATCATTCAAAATCCCCCGAAACCGGGAGATGTAGTTATCTCCGAGATAATGGCAGATCCTCTTCCTGTGGTCTCCCTCCCTGCAAAGGAATACATTGAGCTGGAGAACACGACCTATTACACCGTCAACCTGAAGAACTGGACACTTACCGACGGGAAAAGCAAAGCACGGTTCCCCGATACCGCGATCGATCCCGGCGGTAGGATAATTGTTTGTTCCACCACTGAAACCTCGCTGCTGGAGAGTTTTGGTAAGACCGTGGGTATCAAATCCTTCCCGGCACTCACCGACGGTGGAAAAATACTGGCATTGAGCGACAGCAGCGGCATTCTGATACATGGAGTTGAGTATTCCCGCAGCTGGTATGGTGATGAATTAAAGGCCGACGGCGGATGGTCGCTCGAGATGATCGATACGGCATTTCCTTTCTCAGGCGGAAGCAATTGGCATGCCTCAAATGCTTCCGAAGGCGGAACTCCCGGAAGAGCAAATTCGGTAGCAGCTAAAAATCCTGACTCAGTGTTTGAAGGGATAATGAATGTATTTCCGTCCGACAGCAACAGCATCATGCTTTATCTGTCCGAAACAGTTTTTGACCTGGAAAGCAATACGGAATTCGTACTGATCAACGGGGATCCGGTCCTGAGGATTTCGCCGGCCAACCTCTTGCTGCGCGAATTTAATGTCACTCCCGCCGAACCGCTTTTGCCCAGGACTTCCTATTCTCTGGGCACCGGGAATGCTGTTACTGATTTCGCAGGAAACTCCATGTTGCGGAATGAATTCAGTTTTGGCATTCCTGAAAAAGCATCAAAAGGAGATATTGTATTCAATGAATTGCTTTTCAATCCTTTGCCGGGCGAACCCGATTATATCGAGTTTTACAATGCTTCGGGAAAAATAATTGACGCTTCGGGACTTAGGGTTGCTTCAGTAAATGATGCGACCACTGATACTTCGTCACTTATCCGGCTTCCTGAGGAAGCAAGATGCATAATGCCGGGAAACTATTATGTGGTGACAACTGATAAAACCAAAGTAACGGAAAGATTCTTCTTGTCTGCAGATGAGAACATCTTTGAGATATCATCACTGCCCTCGATGCCTGACGATAACGGACATCTTCTGCTGTTTAACCGTGAGCTCGTGATCATCGATGAGGTGATCTATGATGAAGAGATGCAGTATTCGCTTTTGCAGGATCCTGAAGGAATAGCGCTCGAAAAGGTACGCCCGGCCAACAGCCCGGCCGGAAGTTCATCGTGGCATACCGCTTCCGAAGCATCGGGCTGGGGAACTCCCGGTTGCGTCAATTCAGTCTATGTTAAGGAACCTGCTTCGGATGACAGGGTGACTTTATCTTCAACAAGAATAACTCCTGACTATGACGGCAATGAGGACATACTGGTGATTGACCTGAAGTTTGAAGGGAACGGGAATGTTGTGTCAGTCGATATTTTCGATGAAACGGGCGGGTTTGTGAGGCGATTGACTGATAATTTTCTCGCCGGCCCCGAAGCAGCAATCATCTGGAACGGAACAGATGCTGACGGGGACGTGTTGCGGACGGGGATCTACGTAATGCTGATTTCGGTATTTGATGCTAACGGCAAACTGGGAAGATGGAAGAAGGTTTGCACAGTCATTAACAGGTGAACCCGTCAAAGCGACGTTAGCAGTTCCGTCATTATCGTAGTCATCCGTGCTTCGGCCTTTTCCGCTTCTCTCTGCACCATTTCGTGGGTCATATACTCTATCTTTCCCTCCACACCCAGATCTGTGATTATGCTCACTGCAAAGCACTTCAGCCCCATATGGCGCGCGACGATAACTTCAGGGGTTGTTGACATCCCGACGGAATCGGCTCCTATGATATGGAAGTATTTATACTCTGAAGGCGTCTCAAAGGTTGGCCCTGAAGTTCCGAGATAAACCCCTTTCCTGACATTGATGTTATGCTTGCGGGCAATTTCAGTTGCCTTTTCAATGAGCTCTTTGTCATATGCAGCGCTCATATCCGGAAAGCGGGGTCCGATCCTTTCGTCATTCAGTCCTATGAGAGGATTTGTCATCAGGTTGATATGATCGGTGATTATCATAATATCACCTATATGGAATAACGGATTCACGCCGCCTGCAGCGTTGGAAAGGAAAAGACGGGTGATACCGAGGTACTTCATTACACGAATCGGAAGGGCAACCTGCTCAGGGCGATAGCCTTCGTAATAATGGAACCTCCCCTTCATGGCAACGATTTTCTTTCCCCCGAAAATGCCCGATATCAGCTTTCCGTCATGGCCCTCTACAGTTGAAACCGGAAAACCGGGGATCTCCCTGTAATCAATCTCAATTCTGTTCCGGATATTTGCAGCAAGTCCCCCGAGACCTGTTCCCAGAATGATCCCTGCCACCGGGTCACTTATCCCCCTTGATCTGAGAAATTCAACGGTTTCATTTATGTTTTCCAGCATATTCAATTATGAGTTTATCGAACCTGGCTTTATCGTCGTCAGGAAATCTGACAGTTACAGGTACATAATAAAAGATCTTCTTTAAAGGATCGATATTAATAAATTCCGACAGTCTTACGGCATCTTTTGATGTAGTTATCAGAAATTTCTTTTCAGAGCTGAGAGCGTCGGCGCTCTTCTGTATCCGCTCAATATCCTTCTGAACAAACCAGTGATGATCGGGGAATGCAAGATGAATTACTTCATTGAAATGTTTTTCAACAAGTTCCTTTAAAGGTTCGGGCGCTGCAATGCCTGTGATCAGCACAGCTCCCGACTGCCGGGAATCTATGTCGGAAAGACCCGGGCCTGTTTCGCCCTGACCTTTGAATACGGGTAACAGATTCCCATAGGAAATTGAAGTAAACAGAGGCAGCTGTCCGTTGTATTTCCTGATGTCTCCTGCAATGGCATCTTTTGAGGCTGCTGACAGGCTTTCGGGTGATTTGGTAACGATCACAACATCGGCTCTTTTAATATTTATCCTGCTCTCCCTGAGGTTCCCGTAGGGTAGAAGATGATCTTTAACCACAGGCCTGTTAAAATCGTAAAGAAGTATTGAGAGGCCGGGCTCTATTTTCCTGTGCTGAAACCCGTCGTCAAGGATTATGACTTCTGTCTCTGGATATTCGCGCAAAATTGTTTTAACCCCTTCAACACGGTTTTTATCGACGGCAACAATGATATCAGGGAACTTCCTGCTGATCTGAAGGGGCTCGTCACCAGCCATCTCTGCCGTGGAGTCAGGGGTAACGATCCGGAATCCGGCCGATCGCCGTTTATAGCCCCTGCTCAGTACAGCTGTTCTGAACCTTCCGCTGAGCAGTCCTGCCAGATATTCAGTGAGGGGGGTTTTGCCGGTTCCTCCGACAGTAATGTTACCTACGCAAATGATAGGAATGCTGAACCTTCTTGAGGGCAGGATCCCTTTATCATAAAGCAGGTTCCTGACATCAGTTATTATTTTGTATATCAGGGCGGGAGGATACAGGAAGAAAAATTTCCTTCGGCCCATATCCTAATGGATCTCAATGAAATAGGGGAGACGGGCCTGAATTCCCGTTATCTCGCGTATTTCCTGCAATTCATCAAAATATCGTGAATACTCTCCCAGCTCATTTCTTATAAGCCTGGCCCGTGCGTCGCCGCTAAACTGGGACATTAACCGGGTATATGGATCTTCAAGAGCCGGCAGTTCCCTTATTGAATATGTTTCTATCCCTGCAAGTGAGGCGGCAGCTTCAACAGAAGCCTTTAAACCTCCGAATTCATCTATAAGCCCGATGCCTTTTGCGTCGACTCCGGTCCATACCCTGCCCTGCGCTATACTGTCAACAGCCGGGGCTCTCATTTTTCTGCCGTGCGCGACTTTGCTGACAAATTCTCCGTACATCTTGTCAATACCGGACTGCATCACTACTTTTTCATATGTTCCCATTGGCCTGAAAACCGAAGGGAAATCAGAATACTTGTTCGTGTTGACAGTCTGGTTGGTGATGCCAAGTTTCTTTGTCATGAGCCCCTCGAAATCGGGGATCATCCCGAACACCCCTATCGATCCGGTGATTGTCGTCGGACTGGCAAAGATCTTTGTCCCCGGAGCCGAAATATAGTAACCGCCTGAAGCTGCATAATTTCCCATTGAGATCACCACCGGCTTGACCTTTGCGGCAAGCTCAAGCTCTTTCCACATAATGTCGGAGGCAACCGCATTTCCTCCGGGTGAATTGACTCTCAGTACTATTGCTTTAACTAACGAATCTTTTCTTTCCTTCCTGATCAGATCACTGAAGGCGTTTCCCCCGATATTATTTGCATTGCCTTTGCCCATTACAATCGTTCCTGAAGCATAAATGACGGCAATCTTGTTTTTTGCCGATACCATTTTCTGTGGTTCGGGAACCCTTGAATACCTGGCCATCGATACCATGTACAGCTTATCATCCTGCTTTATTCCTGACAGAGATTTAAGGGTGTCGATCAGGTCATTCCTGTAAAGAAGGCCGTCAACCATACCTTCACGCAGCGCATCTGAAGCAATAGTCCCGATAAGACTGTCAGCTATCATGTTAAGGCGTTCAACCGGGATACTCCTTGATTTTGAAATGTTATCAAGAGCATGGTTCCATATTGACATTGTATAGATGCGGATCTGCTCCTCATTATCCTTGCTCAGCCCGTTCAGGATGAATGGCTCGACGGCTCCCTTGAATTTTCCGACCCTGGTCACCTGCACAACGACCCCAAGCTTTTCAAGAGCATCCTTGTAAAACATCACATCACCGCTGAGGCCCTTAAAATCGAGGCTTGACGCAGGATCAATGTAAATCCTGTCGGCTGCGGTCGATAGGTAATATCCTTCCTGAAGCAGCACATAATCTGAATATGCAATAACAAATTTTCCGCTTTTCCTGAAATCTGACAGCGCATCCCTTATTTCCTCCGTGGTCGCCCATCCCGGGGCCGAAAGTCCGTTTTCGATCAGGACACCCTTTATCTTCTCGTCCTTTGCAGCTTTCCTGAGGTTGGTCAGGATATCATTCAGCCCGGGGGCAGGCGACAGTTTAAGGTCGGTCAGATCGAATCCTGCGAATGGAAACGGATTCCCCCTGTCGGGTATCGGTATGCCCGCCTTTAGTACAAGTACCGAATTTTCGGTTATGGAAACCGGCTTTTCTCCGGAGACAACAAGTGCACTTACCGTAGAAAGTAAAAATATAACAGCAAGGACTGAAAAAAGTATAAGGCCGACTATAGCAGCCAGGGTGAACTTGAGGAATTCTTTCATCGTGATGGTTGTTTAAATAAATGAGTTCTAAATATATAAAAAACAAAGAGATTGGCAGAAGGTTAAAACGGAATTAATATTTTTGATCAAAGTTTTTACAGATGGCAAAAAATGCTTTTCTGGGTATAGGCACCAATCTGGGCGACAGGGATGCAAATATAAAAACTGCAGTTGAGATTATCAGGAAATCTGCCGGGGAACTGGTTTCATGTTCCGATATCTATGAAACCGAGCCATGGGGATTCCAGAGTGAAAATAATTTCCTTAACCTTGCCGTATGCATCGCTACAACGTTGGGTCCCACGGATCTTCTTCACAGGGTAGTTACGATTGAGTCACAGCTTGGAAGGGAAAGGATAACCAGTCAGTATACTTCCCGGACCATGGATATCGATATTCTGCTTTATGGTGAAAAGATCATAAACAGATCGGCGCTAATCATTCCCCATCCGCTTATACCCGACAGAAGGTTCGTTCTGGTCCCTTTGTGTGACATAGCTCCTGAATTTGTTCATCCTGTTCTGCAGAAGACCCTGAGAGAATTGCTTGACGAGTGCTCTGATGAACGGAAAGTCCGGAGGTACGCACGCATGGTCGACCTTTATTTCCTCAACAGAAAATCAAAATCATAGCAGGCCGTTATCGGCAAAGCTGTAATAATCATTTTCAGATATTATCAGGTGATCGAGCAACTGGATATCCATCAGGTTGCCTGCATCCTTTATTTTGCGGGTGATCTTCGTATCCGACTCGCTCGGATTGAGATTCCCTGACGGGTGATTGTGGCAGACGATGATCCCGGATGCAAGATACTCTATTGCCTTCTTCATAATGATCCTGACATCGGTCACGGTCCCGCTGATGCCCCCCTGGCTCAGCTTCATTCTGTCGATGACCCTGTTGGACCGGTTCAGAAAAAGTACCCAGAACTCTTCATGAACGAGATCTGACAGAAGCGGCTGAAAAATATCTGCAACGTCCTTCGAGCACTTAATCTGGTGGACATCCGGTATTTCCGACAACTTACGTCTCCTTCCCAGTTCAAGGGCTGCCGAGATCGTTACTGCACGGGCGGGACCTATGCCTTTTATTTTGCGCAGGTCGGGTACTGAAAGCTTGCCAAGCGAGGCCAGATTGTTCCCGACGGTGCCAAGAAGCTCACGGCCCAGATCGACTGCAGATTTTTTGCGTGTGCCTGAGCTGATGAGGATTGCCAGAAGTTCGGCATCGCTCAGCGAGGAAATTCCTTTCCTGATAAGTTTTTCCCTGGGTCTGTCCTCAACAGCCCAGTCAGTGATTTTTAGTGACATGCAGCGAAAAATTATTCCATTATAAAATTAAGAATTTTGTGGAAACAGGAATAATCGCTGAAAATAAAAAAACCGCTCCATCGGAACGGCTTTTATATTTCAGTACTGCCTTAAGTCAGCTTACTTGAGACTGCTTACATGTTTAACAACCGAAGACTTGAGGTTTGAAGCCTTATTGCTGTGAATTATGTTCTTCTTTGCAAGCTTGTCGAGCATCGAGTTGAGCCTGGGAAGCAGTTCCTCAGCCTGTTTCCTGTCAGTTGTGCTGCGTATCGCCTTCAAAGCATTCCTCATTGTTTTTGAGTAATACTTGTTTGACTCGTTCCGAGTACTTATCTGCCTTATCCTTTTTTTGGATGAAAGATGGTTTGCCATGTATTTCTTTTATTCTGTTCTTTCAATTTTTTCGAGCCCCAAAGATAACTATAAAATGGTAAAATCAAAATATCAGTTTCAGGAAGTCAAAAATTTCTATCGGCAAAATTATGCAAACCTACGGCTAATGGCGGCGCGCCACTTCTACCTGAATAATCAAAGGCATTTCAGCTTTTTCAATTTTCGCAGAATTACAATTTATATCCATTTTGATATTCTCTATGGAAGTATTTCTCAGCTTCCGGATCATTGACAAAAAATTGAAGTTCAGGAGACCATTGAACAGGTCTTTTCAGTTCATAGGCAATATTCCCCAAAATACAGCATGCCGTAGTCCTCTGCCCTATTTCAACAGTTGCAATAGGATCTCTGCGCATTTTCACCGATTGGATAAAGTCCTCAACGTGAGAGGAACTCTTTTCATAAAGTCCGGGACCTGCAAGTTGATCTTTTGAAGGAAGAAGAGAGGGGTCAGAAGCATCATATTTACCTCTGGATACTGTGATCCAACCATCGCTACCCCAGAATTTGATCCCTAATGTTTTTTCCTCATCATAAGGTTCATTGACCATTTCCAGCCCATTGTCATATATAAAAGTCAGGTATTTGGTGTCCTGGTACCCGGGAGGAACAATTTTTACCGGTCCGCTATGATCTTTATCTAATCCCCATTGGCCAATGTCGAAATTATGTGCTCCCCAGTCGCATGTAAAACCACCGCCGGTCTCTTTATAGTAGCGCCAAACACCCCAGTAAGTCTCGTTTTTAACCGGATTAAGAGAAATGGGAGGATTGAGTTTTGAATTATAATCAAGATAAGGTAACGGACCTAACCATGTTTTCCAGTCCAGATCTGCAGGAATCTGTTCTTTTGGTAAGTTGTATGGATCCGGGCCCGGACCAACGTATGCCTGCACTTTTGTAAGCTTACCGATCGCTTCCCTGTGTACCAGATTAACAGCATGCTGATATGAACTATCGGAACGTTGCTGGCTTCCGGTAGCAAAAATTACATTGTTTTTCCTTACAGCTTCTGCAACTTTTAAGCTTTCCTTAATTGTAAAGGTTATCGGTTTTTCCTGATATATATCTTTTTTTGCATTAGCAGCAGCGATTGCGATCATTGCATGCCAGTGGTCAGGTGTTGCAATTACAACGGCATCAATATCCTTTCTATCGATTATTTTTCTATAATCACTATAGACATCAATTTGAGCTGTTTGTTTTTTTTCTGAATAGTAATCTTTTACACGTTGTTCAAACCGCTGTCTTTTGATGCCGTAAACATCACTACCGGCAACAACCTTAACTCCGGGTAAACTTATAAAGCCATTCAAAAGGTTCATAGACTGTTGGCCAAGTCCTATAAAACCGATTCTGATTGTTTCGTTTGCGTCAACCTTAAAACCCTGTATAAGAGGGAATATGGCAACACCAGCCGCCCCAACGGCTGTATTGTGGATAAATCTCCGTCTGGAAATACTTTTCATATTAGTTAGTTTATACGTGTTTGGTTACAGAATCAAGGATAATTTCCAAAAATACACTAAATGAAATCATTAATAGGTCAAAAATAATAATATTATTTTTCGCCATTCGCCGTGACCTTAATTTTTTTATCTGCGTAGTAAGTTACGTCCTGAATGTTGTTCTATCTGGTTGGGGGGAAGAAGCGGCGAGGCGTCAATTCTGAGTATCCTTAAAAACAAAAACCGCCTGTAATCCTTGATTATAAGCGGTGGCGAAAAAAATGGGATTGGATTTGGTAGTCCATAGGGGAATCGAACCCCTGTTACCAGGATGAAAACCTGACGTCCTAACCACTAGACGAATGGACCCTTTAAAGAACCTTAAAATGCGGTGGCAAAGAAACGACGTTTTTTCCTTTCTTCAAAATATTTTCTCAAAAAACATATCTTATTGATAATGCACCATTTATTCCTCCCCAACCTGTAAAACCGATGAGGTTTAGAGAGGGCAGAAGGTCAAGCGAAAGGTTAAGCGGAATATCTTCAAATGTGTACTCAAGTCCAAGCACCCCGTCGATGCCAACAACCGGCCCTGAATAAGTTTCATTTATGTTTGGATTATAGGTAGCTCCCCATACCCCGAGGTGGGCACCGGCTCCCCAGTACCAGTTAAGTCCGGGATACTCGCCCGTCCAGTATTCAAACTCGTACAGCCCCGTGACTACCAGTCCCCTCCAGCGACTGGCCACGATACCTTCAATGGCGTTGTCCTTGCTAAGAAAGTGCTTGACAGTCACCCCGAAAGGAACTCCTGCCCTGATCCCAATCCCTGTTTTGTAATCCTGTGCCCCAAGAGTGGCAAAAAGCGAGCAAAAAACAATAATTAAAGGAAGAATCTTTTTCATAAGAATTGTGTTTCAGTTAGTAATTTGTTAAATTATGTTCCCGTACAGGTGCCTGCACGGATTTTCAAATATAGAATTATCACCCGTAAAACGCACAATCGGCCTGTTTGTTTCAGAACAGTTCCTCCGACAATGACTGCAGGTCCTTCCCGTCGTAATCGCCCGAACTCATGAACAGGTAGACCGGCGAACTGAACCGGCATGACTTAATGAACGAAAACATTTCGGCTGAATTGTCAAAGACGGCCAGGTTTCCGCTGTCAAAGGCATCTTTTATGGAATCCTTTGATAATGGCGGCAGTTTCTTGACCTTAAGCTCATGAGGATTAAAATAAACGAATGCGTATGAAGCATTCTTCATTGTCCCTTTGTAAAGAGGAAGGAACTCCTTGCTTAAGCTTGAATAGGTATGAAGCTCAAAGCATGCTATTATATTCCTGTCAGGATATCTTTCCGCCACGGCATCAACAGTGGCTCTGACCTTCGAAGGCGAATGAGCGAAATCGATGAAAGCGATACCGTTCCCGTTCT
>JBAVOD010000234.1:0-2988 GCA_049691735.1 Bacteroidales bacterium | reverse complement strand
CGGTAAATCCGGCCGCTGACGCCACCAATCAAAAAAAAAGGTATTTTTGACAAAATGGATAGTACTATTCGTATTGATATCTTTTCTGTGTTAATATTTCTCGGAGTATTCCTGGGAATCATTCTTTCCGTTTTTTTTCTTGTAAAACCTTCTTCCAACATTAAAGCCAACAGATACCAGGGGCTTTTGCTGCTTTCACTCTCCCTAATATTTCTGGAACAGCTCCTTAATTATACAGGATATATAGTCAAGGTTCTTCCGTTGACCTTTTCTACAGCGTGGTTAAACTTATTACTGGGCCCGTTCCTGTACCTTTATGTAAAAAGAAACCTTGATCACCCGGGTTCCGGAAAAGAACTGGTCAATTTTATTTTGCCGCTTCTCTACCTGGGGTATTTAGGTTTCGATCTTATCCAGTCAAATGACTTCAAGTATAACTCTTATGTAGTAAGCTCAAATCTCAACCTGCCGTTGCGGGAGGTGCATTCAACCATATCGAACGACCCTCTTAAAATCAATAGTTACCTCGATCTGCTGATCGGGTGCCAGTTCCTGTTTTATATCGCCCTTTCGTTCGGTGTGCTGGCGAAGAAAGCACAGGAAGCGGGAACGTCGATCCTCAGAACGGGCGATGATCTACTCAAGTCGACGAGAAATATGGTCCTTCATATGAGTATGATCATACTGATCTTTATCGTGGTAAAGGCAAGGTTCCATGGAAATGCAGGTAATTATTTCATTGGCACATATGTCGCTGTATTTACTCTGATAACAACTATCAGGATAATGAATGATTCTACTTATTTCGACAGAGCAGGTTCGTTCCTGGATATTTCAATTGGCAAATACCGCAAATCATCATTAACCGAAGACAGGAAAAAGAAGATCCTTAGCAATATCATCCAGGAGTTTGAGACCAGACAATATTTTTCAGAAAACCTGGCATCATTGCCCGATCTGGCAAAAAAGATCGGCGAGAGTCCGCATCATGTTTCCCAGGTGCTGAACGAAAAACTAAATAAAAGCTTTTTCGAAATCCTGGCATCCTACAGGGTGGAAAAGGCCAAAATAATAATGAGTAAGGATGCCGGTAATAAAATAACGATTGAGGAGATCTCGGAAATGGTCGGATACAATTCCAAAACTGCCTTTAATAATGTGTTCAAGAAGCTGACAGGCAAAACTCCCTCGGAATTCCGTAAATCAATTTGATTCCGGAAGCCGGTTGCCGGGTGCGGGTTGCGGGGTGCCCACTCTGCGAAACTTTGCGCCAAAATCTGCGTATTCTGCGAGAAAAGTTTTAGACTCCTTCTCCGCCAACCGGCAGACCACGAAGGTGGGAGAATCAGGATCTCGTATTAATGATTTTCTTATCCACTATTAATTTCCACTTAATTCAGGTCAGATTCATCTGACCTAATTTTGTAATGTGAAAGGTCACTTTGTAAACATGCGTTTTTAGGTTTTTACCCGGTTACTGATATCTTATTAATCATTAACCATTTAAGCTGCTGACAATGACATTTGCAATTCAATGTCTTTTTTAATGGAAGGAGATGAATATTTCAAACGTTAAATAAAATCTTACAGAAATGAAGAACTTTTTTGGATCGTGGATCACAATTTTATTAATCATTTTTCTCGGCTCCTGTGAAAAGGCAACCGAAGAAGCGGTGCGTGATGCTGATGGAAATGCTTACACCTCTGTAAACATAGGGACTCAAACATGGTTAAAAGAAAATCTGAAGACCTCGAGGTATAATGATGGTTTACCAATTCAACTATTAACAGATATTAATAAATGGAGCGACTCTTCAAATATTGGTTATTGCTGGTATAACGGTGATGATAACAACGGCAACCCATACGGTGCATTGTATAACTGGTACGCAGTAAAGACGGGTAAATTGTGTCCTGCAGGCTGGCATGTCCCTTCGGATGCTGAATGGACTACCCTTACAGAATATCTGGGAGGCGAAAATGTTGCCGGGAGTAAATTAAAAGAGGCAGGTCCAATGCATTGGAGCAGCTTAAGTGCGCGTTCAAACAACGAATCTGGTTTTACTGCGCTCCCTGGCGGCTACCGGAATTCAATTGGATCCTTTGATGGAATCAGAAATAACGGCAACTGGTGGACCTCAACGGAGGATACTCCGTCAGGTGACGAAAATCTGGTCTTCATGAGATGGATATATGTCGCCTACGCGAACGTTTACAGAGATCTTAGCGGGAAAAAGAATGGGTATTCAGTCCGTTGCATAAAAGATAACTGATTTTATCTGCGTATTATGAATCCAAATCAGATAAGAGAGTTTGCTGCTTCTTTTCAAAAAAGCAGGATATTATTAAGCGGTATAGAACTCGATATATTTACAAATATTGATAAATCGGGCACTCCAAACAATCAGATTGCACACACATTGCATCTGGATGAACGTGCCTGCGAACGCCTTCTGAATGCCCTGACATCGTTAGGTTTTCTTGCAAAACGAGAAGGCTTATTCTTTAATACCGAAGAGAGTTTTACATTTCTGTCTAAAAAGAGTTCAGAATATATGGGCGGACTTATGCATTCAAACCACCTTTGGAATACGTGGAGCAATCTTACGCAGGTAGTAAAAACCGGTTATTCGGCCCATCCCGAAGAAATTAATGTCAGAGGAGAAGAATGGCTTTTCGCTTTTATAAATGCAATGCATGACAGGGCAAAAAAACAGGCTCCCCATCAGCTTGAAAATATTGATTTGTCAGAAGTAAAATCTATCCTGGATATTGGCGGTGGTTCGGGCGCCTATTCGATGGAGTTTGTCTCAAAAAGGCCTGAAATTGAAGCCACTATATTTGACTTGCCAAATGTTGTGCCTATTACTAAAAGATTCATTGAAAAGGAAGGCTATTCGGATAGATTAAAAATCCATCCGGGCGATTATACAATTGATGATCTCCCAAAAGGATTCGATCTGGTATTTTTGTCTGCTGTCATTCACA
>JBAVOD010000233.1:0-4535 GCA_049691735.1 Bacteroidales bacterium | reverse complement strand
ACTCTTAAAAGCCCGCTGATCGTCAGCAGCAGCCGACTGACCTCAACCCTTGGACAGCTTAAGGAAGCCGAGGACGGCGGTGCCGGTGCTGTTGTCCTTAAATCGCTGTTCGAAGAGCAGATCAATTTTCATATAAATTCTTTTCCACACCAGCCTGGCTTCCCTGAGGCTGACGATTATATTTCGAATTATGTTCACTCAAATTCGGTCGAAAAGTATCTCGATCTGATACAGAATGCAAAAAAAGCTCTCAGCATTCCTGTGATTCCAAGCATAAATTGTTACTCATCAGAGGGATGGACTGGCTTTGCCAGGGATATTGCAGAAATGGGAGCTGATGCTCTTGAGATAAATGTATTTTTCTTGCCTGTCGACAGAAAAAAATCAGCAGCTCAATCGGAACAGCTCTATTTTGATCTTATTGAAAAGCTCAGGGAGATAGTTAAAATACCAATTGTTGTAAAGATGGGCCTCAGGTTCTCTAACATACTCTACATGATCGATCAGTTCTATATGAGGGGAATTGCGGGCGTTGTAATGTTCAACAGGTTCTTCGAACCCGATATCGACATTAACAGGATGGAAGTGATCCCTGCCTCCATCTTCAGTCATGATATCGAAAGGCGCTATGTACTGCGGTGGATAGGGATGGCAAGCGCTCAGGATATTAAGATCGGCATTTCTGCCTCAACAGGCGTGCACACTGGACAGGATGCAGTTAAATATCTGCTTGCAGGAGCCGATACTGTGCAGGTGTGTTCCGTATTGTATTATAAAGGTATCAACTACATCGAAACCATGAACCGCCAGATCTCCGACTGGATGACGATCAATGAATTCAGCAATCCCGATGATTTCAGGGGGAAGCTGAATTATCACAATTATGAGGAACCGGCGCTATTCGAGAGAACCCAGTTTATGAGGTATTTTTCATCATATGAATAACCCCCGGAAATGAACCTCTTTTAATGCGTTGAATATTGATCCTTTTGGCTTTAAACTCATCTGAGCATCAATATCAGCTCACGGACAAGAGCTGATTTATCACTGTTTATAGTCAATGATCCCTCGCTTAGAATTTTTATGAGCGAATCTTTCGCAGGTCTTGTAAGTTGCGCGAGCGATGATTCAATAACTGTAAAGCACTCAATTGCCGTCATGTAGTCCTTAAGAATGAATATTTCAGCAAAATCGTTCGCATAATCCCCATAATCGAGTCCCGACTGCCAGCACGATGAGATGAGCATTCTCAGGGTTTCGGGACTGTAGTTTTTTCTTATTTCCGAAATAACTTCTCCGCGCAGCGCCAGGTCCTTTATATCGTTCATGAAATCCCTTATAAGCAATTTCACCGAAAGATTTGCGCTCCTGTCGAAACAGGGGATCAGCAGACCTATAGCTCCCTCAAATGGCTCATCCTCCCTGAGCAGCCTGATTGCTTCGGTGACCTTCAGGGGATTATCCTTGCGCAAAACAGCATCGAGCTCCTTAAGTTTCTTTTCCGATTTTATCATATCTGTCAATTGATGCAAAGTTAGACATACCTTTATTTAGATGAGGCTGTTTTTGAAAAATTATAATAATGTACTAATTTAGTCGTTATAACCAAGTACTTAAAAAAATAACCAGACCATGAACCGACTTCTTAAAATCAGCATCCGCTTTCTGTCATTTATAATTCTCCTTGCATGGGTACTTGCCGGCTGCAGATCAGGCGGGAAAAGTGTGAAGAGCGGGGCGGATACCCTCAGTGTGCCGGTACCTAATGCATCTGCATACGAAGATGTAAAGAAAGCCGAAAAGATCTTCTACACACTACCATCACCCCTTGAGTCTGCGATGCTGATAAAGAAAGCCGGTGCCACTTTTGACCATAATCTGCTTAACCCGACCGATAACACAGGGAACTATAATACAAACAGGAGCATGGCCCTGAACCTGGGCATTTACACATGCGACCTGAGCTTCGCAAGCCTTTATGACCAGACCCAGCTGATAATCGACTATATGAATGCGGCTAAGAAGATGGCCGACGGACTGGGCATCCTTGATGCAATCCAGCAGGAAGATCTCGATAAGCTTGAAGAAAACATCCATAATACTGATGTCATAATGGATATTGTATCCCAGACATACCTTAATTCCAATTCATACCTTGAAGATAACGGACAGCCGGCTGTCGCAGCAATAGTGCTGGTTGGGGGATGGGTAGAGGGCCTGTACATCTCAACCCGGCTCGTCGATATGAAGGACTTTAACGGCAACAAGCTGGTAAGCAGGATAATCGATCAGAAACTTTCAGTAGATATCCTGATAAACCTTCTGGAAGGCAACAAAGGCCATCCTGTCGTGGATGAACTTATTAAAGAGATAAGCAGGGTAAAGACCGTCTTTGATAAGATCTCTCTCGAAACCACGCCGATCAGACCCGAATACGATCAGGCTACAAATACTACGATTCTGAAATCGGAAGTTCACGCAAATCTGACTCCCGTGGTCTTTAAAGAACTCTCTTCAGTTGTTGCCGAAATCAGGGGTTCATTCATTAAATAGTTGTTGTCATGAAGATGTTCAGGATGTTGCCGGTACTGGTAATTCTCGCCGTGTTGCCAGTAACAAGTGCTGAGGGGCAATGCAAGGCATTCGCCAAAAAAAGTGTCCTTTCCGAGCTCGGAACCTACACCCACGATGGCAATTACCACGCGGTAACACTTACTGAAGGCGAGGAAGCGGAGCTCTATAAAACATTTTATTCGGGGATGGACTACCGCCTTGCAATCGGAGGGGAGGAAAACCTTCCTCCGGTTGAATTTACGGTACTCGATGTAAATAAGAAAGTGCTATATTCCAGCAGGGAAAATAATTTTACGAAAATCTGGGATTTCAATCTCGAGTCGAGCCAGCAGCTGCGGATCGTAATTAAAGTCAATTCATCGCCCGCACCGCAGGATATAACCCCTGCACAGGGTTGCGTCGCCATTATGTTCGGATTCAAAATCGAATGATTATCTGTAGAGACGCGCTACATGCGCGTCTCCTATTGACGCGCGCATGTAGCGCATCTCCTATAGACGCGCATGTTGTGCATCTCCAATAGACGCGCATGTTGCGCATCTCTACAGTTTTCCGGCCAGATATTTCCCCGTGTACGATCTGTCCGATTTCGCCAGATCCTCCGGAATACCCTCAAACACAACATATCCTCCGTCGTCGCCTCCCTCAGGTCCGAGATCTATAATCCAGTCGGCACATTTGATCACTTCCAGGTTGTGCTCAATAAGAATTACGCTATGCCCGTGATCGACCAGCGCATTTATCGATTTGAGAAGCTTATTGATATCATGAAAATGCAGACCGGTGGTGGGTTCATCGAATATAAAGAGGATATGTCCGGTCTCCCTTTCCTGAGATAGGAAATATGCCAGCTTGACCCTCTGGCTTTCTCCTCCCGACAGTGTGCTCGACGACTGCCCCATTTTTATATAGCCGAGCCCGACATCTGAAAGCGGCTTCAGCTTTTCAATAATCCTTTTTTCACTCCTGCCCGGGTGGCTGTTGAAGAATTCAATTGCCTCGTCAATTGTCATCTCGAGCATATCGTAAATGTTCTTTCCGTAATACCTGACCTCAAGGATCTCTTTCTTGAACCTCATGCCCTTGCAGCTCTCACATGTAAGCTCAACATCAGCCATGAACTGCATTTCAACCTTTATCACTCCTTCGCCCTGGCACTCCTCGCACCTTCCCCCTTCAATGTTAAACGAGAAATGAGACGCCTTGAATCCATTCTGGACCGAAGCCTGCAATTCCGAATAAAGCTTGCGTATTTCATCATAAGCCTTAAGGTAGGTTACCGGATTCGATCTGCTTGATTTCCCTATCGGATTCTGATCGACGAGCTCTATCCCGGTAAGTACCGATATATCGCCTGACAGGCCGCTGAACTGTCCGGGTTTCAGGTTGTTCCCGTTGATCCTTGATGAGAGCGCATTGTACAGGATATCTGTCACCAGGCTTGATTTCCCCGAGCCGCTCACCCCGGTAACCGCCGTGATTGTATGCAGCGGGAATTTTACGTCAATGTTTTTCAGGTTATTCTCCCTTGCACCCTTTAACCCTATAAAGCTGTTCCATTTTCTTCTTGACGACGGAACTCTTACGACCAGCTTTCCACTGAGATAACCAGCGGTCAGCGATGGATTTACATCTGAAAAGTCGATTTTTCCCTGGTATACCACTTCGCCCCCGAGCCGCCCTGCTTCGGGCCCCATGTCGATTATCTCATCGGCAGAACGGATTATTTCCTCATCGTGCTCGACAACAAGAACAGTATTCCCAAGATCCCTCAGTTCCTTAAGCACATTAATAAGAAGGTTCGTATCGCGGGGATGCAGCCCGATGCTCGGCTCATCAAGAATGTACATCGAACCGACAAGGTTGCTGCCAAGAGATGTTGCCAGGTTTATCCTCTGCGATTCGCCTCCCGACAGGGTTGATGAAAGCCTGTTGAGTGTAAGATAGGGGAGGCCCACGTC
>JBAVOD010000232.1:0-7276 GCA_049691735.1 Bacteroidales bacterium | reverse complement strand
GGGGTACCCGATGCCATAACATCACGGGGCGGGATATTTCCGGAAATGATAACATCAGGACCTGCAAGCTCCCTTATCTGGCCCATTGAATGATTAAAGGAGAAGTTGAAAAGGTTGACACCCATTTCGCCCAGATGTCCTGCGGTTATAAGTCCGTCGGCATCATTGTGGAGAAACCTGACCCTGGCACCGTTTACCGAAAATATCTTCCTGAAATACGGAAGCACAAACTCACTGAACTCGGCTTCACCCACAAAGCCGATAATGTCGTCGAGCACCAGGATTCCTTCGATTGACGGAAAACATTCTTTCTGCCATGCAAGCCAGTCGCATATAAAGCCTGTGATTTTCCGGAGCAGCCGGTGCGAACCGTCGGGATCGAGCGCCAGGGCCATCATGAACTCAGTCGTTCCCATAAGGAAGCTTGCTATGTTCAGAGGGCCCCTGGTAACTGCAAACCGAACCTGGTGATCAGCATTTTTGATCGCATCCTCACAGTTCTTAAGCCTGTTGATCATGAATGGCAGAAGTCCGTCGGTCTTTACATCAGGCTGTGGCAGCCTGTCGGCATCTGAAATGTCGGAGAGTATTTTTTCTGCATACGGAAGACTGTCCTCGACGAACACCATCCTCGATCCGAAGGCCGATGGTTCGGTACACATCCCGTATTCAGACCAGAATCCGGGCATAAACCATACTTCGGGGAAAGTGCTGATGACCTTCATATTTGATCTCAGCCAT
Organism: Bacteroidales bacterium; assembly: GCA_049691735.1. Classification (GTDB taxonomy): domain Bacteria; phylum Bacteroidota; class Bacteroidia; order Bacteroidales; family VadinHA17; genus LD21. Next base: position 6,535 of record JBAVOD010000232.1, on the reverse strand, counting down.
TTTTCATCGGATGAGAAGTAGTCGATTTTGGATATACCGTACCATCCGGGTATCCAGGGAGAGTCGGCTATAAAACCAACAGGCTGGTACCGAAGGGTTTTCCCTTCAATCAGGGCGATCAGGTCATCCCAGGAAGAATTCCTCATAGGTAGTTTAGATTAATCTTTAAAGTTGAGAAAATAATATTGACAGTTATTTAAGTGTTTCCAATCTTTTTTCCTCGAGAATATAGCAAACCGGCACCAGGTTCCTGTCGCCGTAACCATCATCGACCCTTCCTACCGATGGCCAGAATTTATTCTCTGTCACCCATTTAAGAGGAAATGCAGCTTTTTCCCTCGAATATTTATGCTGCCAGTTATCCGATGTGGCCACCATGGCGGTATGCGGAGAGTTCTTCAGGACATTATCTGCGCTGTCGGCATTTCCTTCTTTGATTTCCCTGATCTCGTTCCATATTGATTTCATGGCTCCGATGAATTTGTCAAGCTCACGGAGTGACTCGGATTCGGTCGGTTCAACCATCAGGGTTCCATGAACCGGGAATGAAAGTGTAGGTGCGTGGAATCCGTAATCCATAAGCCTTTTGGCTATGTCGCTTTCGGTGATCCCTGTTTCGGTCTTGAATTCACGGCAGTCAAGGATCATCTCATGTCCCACAAACCCGTTTATACCTGTATAAAGTGTTTTGTACCAGCCCTTAAGGGCGGCTGAAATATAGTTGGCATTAAGGATTGCCAAAATTGAAACTTTTGTCAGCCCTTCAGAACCCAGCATCATCACAAATGCATGCGAGATCGTAAGGATATGGCCGCTGCCGAACGGAGCGCCCGACACTGCCGTGGTTCCGTGGCTCCCGCCTGTTCTGACCAGGGGATGTGTCGGCAGAAATCCGGCAAGCTTCTCATTCGTGAGGACCGGGCCCATTCCGGGGCCTCCCCCTCCGTGAGGGATGGCAAAGGTCTTGTGAAGATTGAGATGACATGCATCGGCCCCGATCCTGGCAGGACTTGTCAGCCCCATCTGAGCGTTCATGTTTGCACCGTCCATGTATACAAGCCCGCCGTTATCATGAATAATCTGCGACATCCTTATGACATCAGGCTCAAAAACGCCACTGGTTGACGGATAGGTGATCATGAATGCTGCAAGGTTTTCCCTGTTCTGAACAGCCTTGTTCATCAGGTCATCAACATTGATATTTCCTTTGTCATCACACTCAACAACAACAACATGCATCCCTGCCATAACAGCGCTGGCGGGGTTTGTACCGTGAGCGGATGAAGGGATAAGGACAACATTCCTGTGGCCCTCTCCCCTGCTCATATGGTATTCCCTGATCACCATCAGGCCGGTGTATTCGCCGGCAGCGCCTGAATTAGGCTGGAATGATATTGCATTAAAACCGGTTAACTCCTTCAGTACCTCTCCAAGCTCATCCATCACCTGGTAGTACCCGCGTGCCTGATCGGCGGGCACAAACGGATGTATGTTTGCAAACTCGGGCCAGCTCATTGCGAACAACGAGGTTGCCGGATTCAGCTTCATAGTGCAAGAACCCAGTGAAATCATGCTATGTGTCAGAGAAAAGTCCTTCCTTTCAAGCATTTTTATGTACCGCATCATTTCGGTTTCGCTGCGATACCTGTTAAATGCCGGGGAAAGCAGAAAGTCTGATTTCCTCAGGAATTTTTCGCCAATACTGTTTTGGATGGAGAATGCCTCTCCGGTTGTTTCTTTTCCGGCAGCTTCTGCAAAAATTCCGATTATTGCATTGACTTCTTCAAGAGTTGTGATCTCATCAGTACTTAACAGAACCGTATTACCTTCAGGGTAGAAGAAATTGATCTCCTTCGCAAGAGCCAGTTCCCTGATCCTTTCCCGGGTAATACCTTCAGGAAGTTCAACTCTGAGAGTATCAAAGAACTGAGTATTAAGCTGGTTATATCCAAGATACCTTAAAGCTTCATTTACAGTGCATGCAGCCCGGTTTATGTGCCATGCTATATTTTTTAATCCTTCAGGTCCGTGATATTGGGCGTACATACCCGACATTGTTGCAAGGAGTGCCTGTGCGGTGCAGATATTCGATGTGGCCCTTTCACGCCTTATATGCTGCTCCCTGGTCTGGAGGGCCATTCTGAGTGCATGATTCCCCTGAGCGTCGACCGATACTCCGATAATACGCCCGGGCATGCTTCTTTTAAGCTCGTCCCTGGTCGCAAAGAATCCAGCATGCGGACCGCCAAAGCTCATTGGCAGTCCGAATCTCTGATTTGAACCGACAACTACGTCGGCTCCCCACTCTCCGGGAGGAGTAAGGATTGCAAGACTCATCAGGTCGGCCACAACCCCCAGCAGTCCACCGGCTTTGTGAACTTTTCCGGCGAACTCCGAATAGTCCTTCAGCTGACCCGATGCGGAAGGGTATTGGACGAACGCACCGAAAAACTTTTCATCAGGCTCAGCTTTGATGTAATCGCCAACGACAAGCTCAATACCGAGAGGATTCGCACGTGTTGTCAAAACATCCAGTGTCTGCACGAAGACATCGCTGTCGACAAAGAATTTGTCAGCCCCTGCATTGACTGAAGCCTTCGACCGTGCATTGTGCATCATTATCATAGCCTCAGCAGCTGCTGTAGATTCGTCGAGCAATGAGGCGTTGGCGATCCCAAGACCGGTAAGTTCAATTATTGCTGTCTGGAAATTGAGCAGGGCTTCAAGTCTGCCCTGTGAAATCTCAGCCTGGTAGGGTGTGTATGACGTGTACCAGGCGGGGTTTTCAAGTACATTCCTGATGATTACAGAAAGAGGAGCCACGCCATAATATCCCTGTCCGATGAAAGACCTGAATTGTTTGTTTTTTGATCCGATCTTCCTGAGATGATTAAGATACTCAAATTCGCTCATCGCCTCCGGCATGTGAACCGGCTTATCTAGCCTTATTGCGGGCGGGACTGTTTTATCGATGAGCTCATCTGTCGATTTTACCCCGATTGTTTCAAGCATATGAGGTATTTCATAGTCGCGCGGACCGTTATGGCGGTTTACAAATTTATCAAATGACATATCCTTCAGATTTTTTCAAACAATCAGCATAATAGCAATCACTTTGACTGCGAAAATAATAATAAGAAACTATTTAAAAAAGGAAGGAAGGTCAGGTCCCGTTCAAATACGGATTTGTCTCGGTTTCTGTCTTAATTGTTGTCTTTTCGCCATGGCCGGGATATACCACCGTATTGCCCGGAAGCGTGAACAGCTTATTTACTATGCTGTTGATAAGTGTCTGATAATTTCCGCCCGGCAGGTCGGTCCTCCCGATGCTTCCGGCAAACAGGGCATCACCGGTGAATACCACGCCATCTGACTTGCTGTAAAAAGCAAGGCTTCCCCTGGAGTGGCCGGGCACATTGATCACCATCAGCTCATTCCGGGCAAATGATACGGTCTGCCCCTCTTCGAGGAATCCGGCAGGGACAGGGGGCTCTTCCATTGTAAGGCCGAACATCATTGCATGATTCACCGAATTTTCCCTGTTCATCTCATCGTCCCTGCTGCTCAGGGCGCCCAGGTGATACTTCTCAAGCATGAACCTGTTTCCGAAGACATGGTCGAGATGGCAATGGGTATTTAGCAGCAGCACCGGCTTGAGTTTCCTGGCATCGATGAATTCGGTAAACTCAGTGAATTCGTCCCTGTCGTAGCACCCGCAGTCGATCACTGCGCATTCGCCTGATTTATCTGCAAGAATGTATGTATTGACCTCTATCGGTGAAAAAATGAACCTGTAGATCTCCATATCTGAATAAATTCAGTTTACTGTTCCCTTAAGCATTGGTACAAACATAAATCTGCCATGTGAAGAGTACTCAAATTTGTCATCCCCTGTTCTCTGAACCCGTGTCATTACCTGCGAGACGTTATCGCCAAGCGGTACAACCAGCCTTCCCCCGATCTTAAGCTGCCTGAGCAGGTTATCAGGTATTTCAGGGGTGGCTGCCGTTATTACAATTCCGTCAAACGGACCATACTGCGGCTTGCCTTCATATCCGTCGCCGTAGAAGAAGTCGGCTGAATAACCCAGCGAGGCAAGCGTTTTCTGTGCTTTGAGGTACAGGTCCCTGAATCGCTCGATGGTGTAGACCTTTGCTCCCATTTCCGCAAGAATTGCAGTCTGGTAACCCGAGCCGGTACCGATCTCAAGTATCCTGTCCCGCTTCCTTATCTGAAGCAAAGAGGTCTGGACGGCGACGGTGTACGGCTGCGAGATGGTCTGTCCCGATGATATAGGGAAAGCTTTGTCAATATAGGCATGCCCGAGGAATGCCGCATCCATGAAGTCATGCCGCGGCACCTTGTTCATTGACCTGAGGACCTCCTCATCGGCTATCCCCTTTCGCCGGAGCTCGTCAACAAGCTTTTTTCTTTTCCCTTTTGCCTCAAACGAATCAGTCATATTATTTTCAAGCCTCTTTTTTCATTCAGGAAACACAAAATTAAGGTAAAAAGGTTCACGACAAAGGGAACTTTCCCAGTTCCCGGTAAACCGACCCGGTCCTCATCAGGATGCTTTCGTACAGGATGACCCCGGTCACATTTACTGTCTGGAATTCCGTATTGCCATAACCCTCAAGTGCATCCCTCAGATTTTCAGGATCCTTCAAAAATTTAAGGCGTCCTATTGTCAGATGCGGTCTGAAAGGCCGTACTTCAACAGGAAATCCATTTTCTTTTAATCCCCCGGCAATTGCCTCATTCAGTTCAGATAGCCTTTCCGATCCGGTGATCCCTGCCCATATGACCCTTGCATCCCTGTAGTTTTTGAAAAGTCCGGCACCGCCAAGCCCGAATTCAAAATCGCCAAATCCCGAACATTTTTCTTTCAGCATCCCTGTCAGGGATATGATCCTTTCTTCCTCAGTATCTCCCAGAAAAGCAAGAGTAAGATGTATATTTGCTGTGTCGATCCATCTGATATTCTCATTGGCCAGCCGTGCCTTAAGTGATGATATCATACTTATCAATCCTGCACCGGCTTCAACCCTGACGGCGATAAATATTCGTTTCATTATCTGCGGATATATGAATCAAAGCCTGCCTGCCTCTATCTCATTAAGTATAAGTTCCATTATTGCATCCTGCCCGGCAGGATCGTATTGTTCCTTCAGGTTAGTCCCGAAGATACGTGCAACGCTTTGCCAGAATGCTGCCGAAAAACTTCCTCTGTACTCCCTTATGAGATCATATGAAGTATTGTAGGTCTCCCTGTCGATGAGCTTGAGGAGCAGCCTGCCCTGGGTAATTGTCATGTCGCGTATATCGTCCTCATATTCACTGAATACCTGCTTTTCAACCGATTTCAGATACTTTTTCCTGTCCTTATCGTCAGGGATCTTCTGAAGCTCCTGATTGACCTGGGCCAGCCTTTCCCTGACAATTAATGCATAAGGATAGACTTTCTTCAGATTATAGATCATCCGGTCATACTTTTCGTAGGGAAACTTTTTCAGTTTTGACGGACGGGCGATGATCAGCACTTCTTTCATCTCCACTTCGGGAAGGACCTGTCCGTTCCTGTCGACCATATGGAGTTCAAAATAATTCTTCGGAAGCGTATCGGTCTTTAACCTGCCGGAATCGATCTGTGCGAGGGAGCCCTGAAACAGAAAAATAAACAATATGAAAGGTAAAGCAGATCTCACCCTGAAAAGTCTTTTGACAAAGTTATCAAAATACAGGCCATTTGCTAAAAACTCCCCTTACCTGTGGATATTCGTCGCAGATATCTCCTCGTCGGGCACTCCTTATAGCCTGTCAAAAATGTTTTTACATTAAATTCAACAAAATAAAATGACAGTTGTGCGTTATTTCCTTGGTTTTGCTTTCACAAAAAAGTAATTTTGGGAAAAGCATTCACGATGGCATTACGGGTGGAAGACCTTGAGGATCAGTGCAGGTACAGGCAATTACGTAAAGTCCCATACGACGAGCTCATAACATTTATCCTTGAATACCTTCGGAGAAAGTCGGGCCTGATGGTTTTCTTCTGGAGTGTTTGCATCACTTTTCTGGGGGTTGCGCTTATTGTCAGGATCAACATTGGCGGATACTTTCCTGCCAGGACAATATTCTACCATTCAATTCTCGGGCTGATAATCCTTCCTTTAGTTTATATTCCTTTCCATGAGCTTCTGCATGTGATACCCTACTATTTTGCAGGTGCGCGTAAGATAAGGGTAGGTATGGACCTCAGGCAGTATATGTTCTATGTTACGGCACACAAGCATGTGACAACATCGCTTCAGTTTCGTATAGTCGGGATGTTCCCGTTCATTGTGACAAGCATTGTCCTTCTTTTCCTGGTGTTCCTTGTGCCCGGATTGTGGAAATGGAGTTTTTCATTGTTCCTGTTCGTTCATACCACAATGTGCGCAGGTGATTTTGCAATGCTCAACTTCTATTTTCTGCAGCGCAGGAAAAAAATATATACCTGGGATGATGCTGATAAGAAGATCGCATATTTTTATGA
>JBAVOD010000231.1:0-12397 GCA_049691735.1 Bacteroidales bacterium | reverse complement strand
GCTCAATACCCTGTACTGGAACCCTGCTCTTGCAACTGATGCCGGCGGCAGAACAAGAGTTGAGTTCTGGACCTCGGATTTTATCTCCGATTATATTATTAATATTCAGGGGATAACACCTGCTGGCAATCCTGTTTCGGTAAGGAAGAAGATCAGTGTTGAAAAATAGCCGACCAGCCCCGGAAGCAGATGTCTCCGGTACGGGTCGGACACCACGAATAAGAAGGTAAAAGTAAAATAAAATGAAAGCAGCAACAAATGAACCCGGCAGACCGGTAACCTGGGTCCTGACGTTCCTGAGGATAGCTGTCGGATGGCATTTTTTATATGAAGGGATCTCAAAATTAATAGCAGGTACATGGAGTTCCGCCCCCTACCTTGCCGGGTCAAAATGGATCTTTGCCCCGCTTTTTCACTGGATGGCAGGTAATCCCGCCATTAATTCGGTTGTTGACTTTCTGAATATCTGGGGACTTGTGCTCATCGGTGCTGGCCTGATACTCGGTGCGTTCATCAGATGGGTAAGTGCTGCCGGTGCACTAATGCTACTCTTTTATTTTGTTGCCTATCCTCCGATACCGGGGTATACATATGCTGTTCCTGCGGAAGGGAGTTACCTGTGGGTAAACAGGAATTTGATAGAGCTGGTGGTTCTGGTTGCTTTTATAATTATTTCACCTGATAATTCGTTCGGGTTACACCGTCTTTATACAAGCTGGAGATCCGGGAAAGCAAGAAAGCCTGTACCAGGTGAACTCCCGGACAAAACTCCGGTGGAAAGCAGAAGGGAGGTCATCCGTGACCTGATCTCAGTTCCGGCTCTGGGAGCATTTGCCTACGCACTTTACACAAAAAGGAAATGGGACAGCTTTGAAGAGAAACTGCTTAAGGTCGAAGGTATTGATGCAAATTCGGGAGCTACCCTTCTGAAATTCAATTATACAACGATGAAAGATCTTAAGGGTGAAATCCCAAAGACTTTCATAAACTATACTGACATTAGCGGGAATCCTGCCATGTTCGAATTAAGCCGCCTGATAATGGGCGGGAATCTCATTGGCGGATGGGCCCACGCACGTGACCTGATATATGTCTCCAGGCTTGTCAAGACATACCATACCGACGAAAAGGTGATGCAGACACTGGCACTTGCCGAGCAGTGTGGTATAAATGCAATCATTACGAATCCCCAGCTTGGAAGGATACACCAGAAGTACAGGCATGAACTAAAGGGGAAGATGAAATTTATTTCCGACTGCGGGATTTCGCTTGACTTTCAGAAAGGGATCGCCATGTCGCTTGCTGTAAATTCTGATGCTCTCTATTGCCAGGGTGAGATTACCGATCGCTGGACCGATCCTGACTGGGATGATAAAGAGGGAAGGACACCGGAACAAAGGATGGAACTTATAAGGAAAGGGCTGGATGAGATCCGCAGGCACGGCAAACCCGCCGGGATTGGAGCTCACCGGATCGAAGCAATCAAAAGATGCGTTGAGTACGGCATCAAACCTGATTTCTGGGTAAAAACCTGTCACAGCCATAATTACTGGTCAGCCAATCCCGGTGCAAAATGGCAGGACAATATGTTCGATTATGACCCCCAGGAAACCATCAGCTTCATGGGTACTCTTAAGGAACCATGGATTGGCTTTAAAGTACTTGCAGCCGGAGCCATACCACCTGAGGAAGGTCTCCGTTATGCCTGGTCGAACGGGGCCGATTTTGTGTGCCTTGGAATGTATGATTTCCAGATCGTGGAGGATGTAAACACAGCATTGAAGGTCCTTGGTGAGATAAAAGAACGGCAACGCCCGTGGATGGCATAAAAAAGGAGATCAAATAACCTGCCTTCTGAACGGTGCCGAAGCCTGGGCGCCAAGCCTTGTCACTGAAAGAGAAGCGGCCTTGTTTGCGAAGGCAACAGCATCTTCCATGCCGAGTCCTTCCGAAATAGCAACTGCCAGGGCTCCGTTGAAGACATCACCGGCTGCAGTGGAATCGACTGCCTTTACAGGCACCACCGGCATTATCTTTGCGACTTTGTCAGTCATCAGGAAGGCTCCTGCAGCACCCATTGTTATCACTACATTTCTAACTCCATACTGGCGTAGTTTCTCAGCCGCCTTCCGGGCCGACTGTGGGTTGACCACCTTTATACCCGTGATCAGCTCCGCTTCAATTTCATTGGGAGTGATCAGGTAGAGTGAATGCAGAAGATCGTCTGAAAGAGTATGCGCGGGTGCAGGGTTGAGTATCACCCTGTTCCCTTTCTGATGTACTTTTTGAGCAACAAACTCGACAGTGCTTACAGGGATCTCAAGCTGCAACAGAAAAACATCAGAGGGATCATCTCCGTAGACCGTATCTTCTATGTCGTAAGCCGAGAGTGTTGCATTTGAACCGGGTGCAACAACAACTGAGTTCTCGCCGTTTTCGTCGACAGGAATAAGTGCAATTCCCGAAGGGTTTTTGACGTCACGGATGATATAATCGGTATTGATGCCTTCATTCTTAAATATAACTTTCGACTGATCGCCGAACAGGTCATTCCCTGTCTTGGTGACAAAGGTCACATTACCGCCAAGCCTGGCTGCAGCCACAGCCTGGTTGGCCCCCTTTCCTCCGGGATTCATGAAGAAGGTGCCTCCCAGTATCGTTTCACCCGGTGAAGGCAGTTTTCTGCACTTTACAACCATATCGGTATTTGAACTTCCAATAACAACAATTCTGCTCATCTCGATTCGTTTTTTCAGCTTCAGGTATTGAATACCAAGATAGATTTTTCTTCTGAATTATCTGGCTGACCGCCTTAACAAAACCGGCGGTTTCAAAATTTTTCAAAAGGGCACTTTGCTTTGGTTTCAATTTTCTATATTTAAAAAATTAACCTGAATATTCCGAAACAGTATAACATGAAAAGCAAGTTCCCGGTTTATTTACTTATCCTGGCTGCCGTTCTGATTTCGGTATCCCTTGTATCATATCTTTCAGACAATATATCACTTACAGGGATCTTCCTGATATCTTCATTTATTTGTGCATCCTTCGGGGTCAGGGGATTCGGGAAGCTGAAGGGATTTTCATATACCCTGTGGATCTTCACGGCAGTCATTGCCTCGATGTTCTATCCGCAGTATTTCACCAGGATCGGCAACTTTGAGTTTAAAAAGCTTATTCTGCCTTTACTTCAGATCATTATGTTCGGCATGGGATCGCAGATGAGTTTTTCTGATTTCACCGGGATAATTAAAATGCCGAAAGGGGTTATTGTGGGAGTGGTGTCGCATTACATATTCATGCCTTTAGTAGGTTTTTCAATTGCGAGCATCTTTCATTTTGATCCTGAAATAGCTGCGGGCATCATTCTTATAGGATGTGTTCCAAGCGGACTTGCATCTAACGTCATGTCATTCCTGGCCAGGGCTAATCTTGCCCTGGCGGTTACAGTGGGTGCCATATCCACTTTGCTGTCGCCTTTGCTAACGCCGTTGCTTATGAAGTGGCTTGGGGGTCAGTTCATCGAAGTCAATTTCTGGAGTATGATGCTCGACATACTAAATATGATCATCCTTCCGATTGTTGCCGGTTTTATTTTCAATCTTTTCGCAAAGAAGGGAACTGAACTCAGGTCAAAAATAATCCAGCTGCTGGTTTATGTTGTCATTGTTCTTCTTACAACACTCGTATTCGCAAAGTCAAAAAACGCCGGCATAAGCGAATTTTTCATTCATTTTGCCAAAACGATGATCTGGTTCTATTTCCTGCCGATGATTGGTGCTCTGATACTTGCAAGATACCTGAAAGGAGAAAAGAACATTATGGAACAGGTGTTGTCGCTTATCTCGATGGTAGGAATTGCTGCAATTGTTACAGTTATTACAGCTTCGGGGCGTGACAGCCTGCTTGAAGTCGGCGGGTTATTGATCATTACGAGCATTCTTCATAATCTTACGGGATATGCGCTGGGATATTCTCTTTCGTGGCTTGTCAGGATGCCCGAAAGAGACTGCAGGACCATAGCTTTTGAAGTCGGCATGCAGAACGGAGGCCTTGCCTCGGGGCTGGCCCTGCAGATGGGCAAACTCGCCACTGTCGGACTGGCACCTGCAATTTTTGGCCCCCTGATGAATATCACGGGATCAGTTCTCGCCAATTGGTGGCGCGGAAAAAAAATAAAGGAGAAGAGTGATTAACCTTGAAACAATTTAACTATGGCAGATAAAATAGTGACCTTTGGCGAGATAATGCTCAGGCTTGCAGCTCCTGATCACCAGCGGTTTTCGCAGGTAACAGCTTTTGATGCGACATTTGGCGGGGGAGAAGCTAATGTTGCAGTATCTCTGGCAAATTTCGGCCTGCCGACGGAATATGTTACCCGTTTGCCTGAAAATGATCTGGCCCAGTGGGTGCTCATGGACCTTCGCAGGCATAATGTCGGTACGACCCATATCCTGCGGGGTGGGAAAAGGCTGGGAATCTATTTCCTTGAAACGGGTTCGGTGACGCGACCGGGCAAAGTTATTTACGATCGGGCTAACTCATCAATTGCTGAAATAGCGCCAGGGATGATCGACTGGGACAGAGTTTTTGCCGATGCAAAATGGTTCCACTGGACCGGCATAACACCTGCAATTTCAGAGGGAGCTGCCGCAGTGTGCCTTGAAGCAGTGAGGGCAGCCAGGCAAAAAGGAATTACAGTATCGTGCGACCTGAACTACAGGAAGAACCTCTGGAAGTGGGGTAAAGGCGCGGCTGAGGTAATGCCTGATCTTGTGGAACTTTGCGATATCATCCTCGGTAATGAGGAGGACGCTGACAAGGTATTTGGGATCAGACCGGAATCGGGTGATGTATCAAAGGGCAATGTCACTGCATCAGGGTATGGATCAGTATGTTCCAAACTCGTGCAAAAGTTCCCGCGTGCAAAGAAGGTTATTATAACCCTGCGTGGATCAATTAATGCTGATCATAATTCCTGGTCAGGGGTGCTTTATGATGGTACGACACTTTTTGAAGCGCCGGTTTACCAGATCACCCATATTGTCGACAGGGTAGGCGGCGGCGATTCCTTCATGGCCGGAATTATATACGGATTGCTGACTTATGAAGGCGACAACCAGAAAACACTTGATTTTGCAGTAGCCGCATCCTGTCTGAAACATACCATCCACGGGGATTTCAACCTCGTTTCGGTTCCCGAGGTTGAGCAGCTTATGAAAGGAGACGCATCAGGCAGGGTTGTCCGCTAACTCCACAGCCTGTCGTGGGAACGTTTCTGATCCCATTCCGGTGTAGGTTCGAAATACCCACCTTCCTTCCCAAGGTGTTTTTTGCATTCTTCCTCGTTCAGCTCAACTCCGAGTCCGGGTGCATCAAGAGGAACAATTGCAAATCCTTTCTCAACCATCGGTTTGCTTCCTGTCATCTTAACGAGGTCGCTCCACCAGGGGGTGTCAACGCTGTGATGCTCAAGAGCCAGAAAATTCTGGGTTGCAGCTGCGCAATGTACATTTGCCATGAAGCAGACGGGTGACCCTGCCATATGCAACGCCATAGCAACACCGCATTCTTCGGCATAATCCCCGATCTTCTTGGTTTCCATAAGTCCACCGGCGGTTCCCAGGTCGGGCTGGATGATATCGACCGCTCTTGCATCCAGAAGCGGCTTAAAGCCTCCTTTCAGTAAATAGATGTCCTCCCCGGTGCAGGTTGGGGTTTCCAGGGCATCAGAAACGGTTTTCCACTGATCAGTGAAAAACCATGGCACCATATCCTCAACCCATGCCAGCCTGTATTTTTCCATGGCCCTTCCGAAACGGATTGAGTTGTTTATATCGAAATGTCCGAAATGATCGGCGCACAATGGCATTTCATAACCGACAGCATTCCTGACTGATTCAACGTATTCGGCAAGGCCTGCCAGGCCCTTATCGGTGATCTGAACCTGGGTAAACGGATGAAGCGTATTCCCATATCCCATGTAGTCTCTCAGGTCATACTGCCCGGTTGCACCGTCCCAGACCTGTGTGTTCACGAGTGCATCCGGGATATTGGCAACCACATGAATCCCAAGATCCATTTTTAGCCATGTAAATCCCTGTTCATCAACCCTTTTTTTCATAGTAACTGCAAAAGCTTTTGGATCCCTTGCGCCGGGCGTATCGGCGTACAGCCTGATCCTGTCGCGGTAGCGTCCTCCCAGGAGCTGCCAGACGGGTACGTTATATGCTTTACCAGTAAGGTCCCAGAGAGCCATTTCAACGGCACATACGCCCCCTCCCTGACGTCCGTGGTAGCCGAACTGCCTGATGATCCTGAAAAGCATTTCAACATTGCACGGATTAAGCCCCAGGATCCTGCTTTTCAGGAAAAGGGCATACCGTACATCGGCTCCGTCCCTTACTTCGCCCAACCCGTAAATACCCTGATTGGTGTCGATCCTTATGATTGGCTTGCCGGCAATCATTGCAAAGCGCATATCAGTTATTATGAGGTCTGACGGGCTGGATGACCTGTTCACCTGTGAGGTGGTCATGGCCACAGTATCCTCGATCGAAAGCTTCATCAATCCTCCCAGGGCTATTCCTCCGAGAGCTGTCTTTTTGAGGAAGCTGCGCCTGCTTTTGCCTGCAGACGGATTAGTATTTTCATTTTCAGCATGTTTCATTACCAGTTCCTTTCTTTTAAGTAATTGTCGAGTTCCCCCTTTGTCATCGGGAGCTTTCCGGGATAATTATTAAGCCATTTCATGAAATCATTTTTGATCTCATCTGACCATTGACTGTCAATCTCTCCGGGCTTGTATTTTCCTTCACGAAGCCTGAGATGTCCAAACTCATCACGAAGGGCAGTTACCTCTGATGTAAGGACCAGATCTCCGACAAGATGCGCCGGAATGAAGATTACTCCGTATTTTTTGGCAAGCACCACATCACCCGGCAGGACCACGGCTCTTCCGATACGGATCGGAGTATTGATCGAAACAAGGCTCATCTGCATTATGAATGATGGGTCCTGACCTTTTATCCATGCGTTGAAGCCCTTTATCCCGCTTAAGCCTTCCTGATCCCTGACAGCTCCGTTGAAGATCACTCCTCTTTTTGATTTTGCATATATTGAATTTCCTAGGTTGTCGCCGATAAGCGTACCGTCGATTATCTTGCCGTAGCTGTCGGCAACATACACGTCCCCATCGGTGAGTATATCAATCGGCCAGGAATTCGTGCCTCCCTGCCTGGCTCTTCCTTCGGTAACGCCCCGGGCCTTAATGTACTTTTCAAGGTCGGGTCTGAGCGGAATATACTGGGCAGTGACCACCCTGCCGGTCATTGGCTCATCAGGATGAATTATGATCCAGTCACTTTCAAACTGATTCTGATATCCTTTGTTCCTCAGTACGCCCCAGGCTTCTTCTATCGAAATTTTTTTGAGGCGTTCGAGGATCGTATCGGACACTTTTGGCCTCCCATCCGGAAATCGTTCACCTTTCCATTCTGAGGTCAGGGCTTTGATGTATTCGGGCGAGGAACCGACATCCTGAGGCCTCGAAACAAGACAAATCAACGCAAAAGCGCTGAGTAGTAATACTTTTTTGATCATAGACAGGAGAGTTTAGGTTGACAGTTTTTTTGAAAAAGTTATTTATGAATTATCTGTTGAAGTTTACCTTTTCGTCAGAAATAAACTTTTGCAAAAAATGTACGAAAAGGCTCTTCTCAAAAGTCTATCATAGCCTTCATTACACCATCGCGGTAACCAGAAACAAGCTCGAATGCTTCCATTGTTCTCTCAAAAGGAAACCGGTGGGTAATCATTCTGCCGATATCGATTTTGCCACTGCCCATAAGTTCGATCGACGGCTGCACGCAATTCACCTGTCGCCTCACAAACTGAACCGTTATTTCCCTGCGCCTGGTGTTGTCAGCATCAAACGACAACCTGTCAGTTTCCGGAATTCCGACAACCATCAGCTTCCCGCCCGGTTTCAGGACCTGAACAGCCTGATCGATGGCTTCCTGCTGCCCGCAGCACTCGAATACGACGTCGGGTCCCAGGGGATTGATGCGAAGTATTTCGCTGACTGCATCCGAGTTCAGGGGATTGATGGCTATGGTGGCTCCCTCTTTCCTTGCAATCGAAAGCCGGTCGTCGATCTTATCGGTAACATAAACTGACGTAGCCCCAAGAGCCCTGAGAGAGAGCATTACGCTCATTCCAATAGGACCGAAACCGAGAATTGCAGCGGATTTGCCTTTCATATCGACAGATTGTAATACTGAGTACAGACCGATGGACAGTGGTTCGGAAATCGCACCGTGATCGGAAGAAAGATTTTCGGGAAGGGGATAGCAGCATTCCTCAGGCATCACAATGTATTCGGAAAGACACCCCTCGGCCTGTCCCGGGCAGCCAAGATACCTGAGCTGACGGCATGTGTGGGGCCGTCCCGAAAGGCACTGATCGCAAACGTGACATGGCATTGCAGGCTCGATTGCGACAGTATCGCCGGGTTTGACATTTTTTACTTCAGGGCCTGTTTTAACGACAACCCCCGATCCTTCATGACCGATAGTGAAAGGGAATTTTACAACCTGCGATCCGATCCTGCCTTGCGAATAATAGTGGATATCGGAGCCACAGACACCGACAACACTCATCCTGATCAATACATCGTCAGGGGAGGTAAGTTCGGGATCGGGGACCTGCTTCATTTCCATCCGTCTTATTGCGGTAAGCATCATTGCTTTCATCTGTAGGGTTTTGAATTGTACAAACAAATATAAACTTTAATTTGAATCTCTTTCGATCATCGATATGGCGGATGCCTTGAAAAATCCTGCTCAGATTTGATGTTTGAAATCAACAGGTTGGCAGGCATTGATTATTTTTGTAATTTCAGGATCGGATAACATTGACAAACTTATACCATCACCATGCGAAAGATTTATGGAATAGGAGAGACAGTCTTTGATATCATCTTCAAGAACGGCCAGCCACAGGCTGCCAAACCGGGAGGTGCCATGCTGAACAGTGCTGTTTCACTCGGACGGATGGGACTGCCGGTTTATTTCATCAGTGAGTATGGGAATGACAGTGTTGGAAAACTGATCGATGGATTTCTGGAAAAGAACGGAGTTGTCACTGACTATGTTCATCATTTTGATGAAGGCAATACAGGACTGGCACTTGCATTTCTCAATGAAAAGAATGATGCCAGCTACACTTTTTACAAGAACTATCCGCGAAAAAGGCTCGATATCGGGTTCCCTGAGATCATGAAAGATGATATAATCCTTTATGGGTCAATATATGCCGTGACGCATGAGATCCGGGATAAATTCACAGCCCTGACAGACCATGCGGGAAAAAAGGGAGCTATACTTATTTATGATCCTAATTTCCGGCCAACGCACGTGTCGGACCTGAATAAACTGACTCCGGTAATAATTGAAAATATGCAGTCAGCCAGGATTATACGGGGATCAGATGAAGATTTCAGGAATATTTTTGGAGCGGCAACCGCTGATGAAGCATGGGAAGTTGTCAGAAAGTACTGTAAGTGTCTGGTTTACACTGCGAATGCAGAAGGTGTTCATGTCAGCACAACAGGCTATCGTGGAAAATTCCCGGTAAAGAAAATTAACCCTGTAAGCACCATAGGTGCAGGTGATAACTTTAATGCCGGGATGATAGCAGCCATCTATAAGAATGGTATAACAAGCGGCCAGTTGGATTCGATGGGAGAGAAGGAGTGGTCTGAAATAGTCTCCATGGGTGTCAGTTTTGCGACAGATGTATGCATGAGTTATGAGAATTATATCTCCAATGAATTTGCTTCCACGCTAATCAAAGAGTATAATCATTGATGCTGCATCAAATCGGTTTTGCGTTTGACAGCAGGTATTTTTCAGCATCGGAATTCCAGATGTGATCGTTGCCGGATACGATTTCATTGAGCCCGGCATAAAAGGGATCGGTCTTTCCCATTTTTTCAAGATCGTATAATGAAACCAGTGGCATTGAAATATTAGTGTAAATCAGCTTTTTCCCTCCCGGGATCTGCGGGAGCCTTAGTGTTGTGTCTGCTACCGAGTCAAGTCCTCCGACATGCGTGATCATTACTGCCGGATTGATCCTTCCCTCTTCCATAAGCTTTAGTGATTCACGCATATCATCGGTGTTACCACCCGAAGTTCCGACAAGATGGGTAAAGGCATAATGCACATTATAGAAATTAAGATCGGACCTGAAATCAGGGTCTGTCGGACCAGCGAAGAAATTCATGCAGCCGTCGTGTGCAAGGATTGCATCACCCAGTTCGATCACCTGCCTGACGGGTGCAAAGACAAATACATCATCGTATCCCCTGCCTGCGGTGAGCGACCTCAAAAATGCTTCAGGGTCCACGATCTTTGATGTATTTACATAGGTAAGCCTGATCCCCACTTTCTCAGCTGCTTCGGGCGGAAACAGGCATTCAGCCCTTGAAAGCCTGCTGCCGTCAATATCGGTAACCACAATTGTTCCAGGTCTGCGGTCCTGATGAATTGCATAATCAATTGCGCCAAGCCCCATCGGACCTACACCGGCCAGGATTGCGAGATTGCCTCCCGGCTTAATTCCCATGAGATGGTTATAAGTGCCAGGCTGTACATGGTAACTTGCATGGAACGCCCCAATTATGCATGACATAGGCTCTGACAGCGAGGCAGGGAAATATGCTTCGCCATCGTAAATAAGCAGTGAATCAGCCTCCAGAACAAGATCCGGAATTATTATATTGGTTGCATCCCCTCCGATATACCGGAACGAGTAGCCCGGAGCATCAAGAGTCCCCATGTGCTGCATTGCCGGCTGGATTGAGAATTTCTGACCGGACCTGAACTTATTTCTCCATTTTTCCCCGACACTCAGTATGACGCCTGCAAATTCATGGCCTATTATTGTCGGATTTTTATCAATATCGGCAGGAACCCTTTTATGATCGGCACCCTGAAGGGCTGCCTTGTGTGACGACATGCAGAGACTGTCGGAAACTACCCTTGCCAGGATCTCGTTGTCCTTCATCCGGGGCAGATCAAATTCCTCCAGCCGGAGATCTTTTTTTCCGTAAATTCTTACCGCTTTGGTTTTCATCCTGTAAATCTCTAAGCACCACTGACATTATGGCCAGTCTTATGTCATCATTTCCTTTTCAACCCAGCATGACCTGGCCTCCTGTAACAGGGATTGCCTGACCGGTCTCGTATTCCTGATCAATTACATATAGTATTGCCTTGATCAGGTCGTCAAGCCTGCAGCCGCGCTTCATAGGCACCTGTTCCTCGTAGTACCTTTTGACGTCTTCCACTGTTTTTGCTCCGGGGACCTTTCCTGTACGGAGGTACTGAACAAACAAACCACTGTGAGGATCGGCCCATAGAGGGCCCTCATAAAAATTGCCGGGGCAGATTGCATTTACCTTGATCCTGAAGGGTGCAAGTTCCATAGCAAATGACTGCGTAAGTCCAATGCTGCCGAACTTGCTTCCGGCATAGGCGAAATTCCTGTTGCTGCCCCTGAGTCCCGATTTTGAATTTATTTGTATGATATCGGTGAAATATTCAGGGTTATCAAGATTTTGAAGCTTCATTGCTTCAGAAGCGTATTTTACACAATAGAAATACCCGTTATAATTTACTTCAGTTGTTTTTTCGAACACTTCAGGTTCAATTTCATCAAGCCCGCCTGCCCGTAGGATCCCCGCATTACTTATAAGAATGTCAAGTCCTCCAAACTGATTAACTGTAAAATCAATAAGGTTTTTAACAGATACCGGATCAGAAACATCTGTCGTCATAAATACTACCCTGTTTGACCTGCTGTTGTCTGTAAGGCCTGATACGAATTTGATGCCTGCAGCTTCGTTCAGGTCGGCCACGACAACATTGACCGACAACCTGTACAGCGCTTCCGCAATTCCTGCTCCAAATCCCTGAGCCCCGCCTGTCACAACAGCGATCTTGTTCTGAAGCTTATTGACCGGTCCGGTCCTTATTGAGACTTTACGCCTGTAGTTTTCAACTTCCCACCTCTCTATAAATGCTATCTGGTCGGGATCGAGATACTTCCGCCCTCCTGAAAGGGTGGCATAATGACTTACCCTGATAAGGTCCTCGAAAGTGTCAAGTGCATTATCAGCTGAGGCCACAGTATCATCAACCGCGAACACTCCCATATTCTTCATCACTATTATCGCCGGAAGGAATCCGTATTCATTTTTAAACCGCGGCAACTGATGCCTGAGTGATTCAATTGCTTTGGCAGCTGAGGTGGTTTGTTCCACATAAAGGTACCTTGACCGGCAATAGACTACCATCTCAGGGGTAAAGGGGTGTGAGATCCTGTCAAATTC
>JBAVOD010000230.1:0-4476 GCA_049691735.1 Bacteroidales bacterium | reverse complement strand
CAACAGAAAAGCGGCCCAGTACCAGAGGGAGCTGAACAGGAGGAGGATATACAGATACTTTATAAAACCTCCACTTCTCTTTCAAGGGTTATACCGAACTTTTGTGCAACAGATGATCTGATCTGTTCCGACAGGTCAAAAATTTCACTGCCTGTAGCACCTCCGTAATTAACAAGGACTAAAGCCTGTCTTTCATAAACCCCTGTATTTCCGACCTTTTTTCCCTTCCAGCCGCATTTTTCAATAAGCCATCCGGCCGGTAGTTTGCTGCCCCCGGATTTGTCCCTGAAAACCGGCAGTCCGGGATGCTCTGCTTTAAGGCTTTCAGCAAGCGAATCGGTTATGACCGGGTTTTTAAAGAAGCTGCCGGCACTGCCTAACTGCAGCGGATCAGGAAGTTTACTCTGGCGTGTCTTCATCACGATCTTCCTTACATTCAGCAGCGACAGCGAGCCAAGCCTGCTGACTTCTTCTTTTAATGAGCCGTATTCCAGGCAGAGCTTAGGCTTTGTTGAGAGCCTGAAGTAGACTTTGGTAATAAGGTATTTACCTCTGAGCTCATTCTTGAAAATACTGTCCCTGTATCCGAACCCGCATTCTTCACATGGAAATTCACGTACCGAACCGTCTGCCAGACAGATTGCCCTTACCTTTTCAATAGTGTTTCGTACTTCGGCACCGTATGCTCCGATGTTCTGAACAGGCGCAGCGCCAACATGACCGGGGATAAGAGAAAGATTCTCAAGTCCGCCCAGACCATGATTTACTGTTGATTCAACAAGCTTATCCCATTCTACCCCGGAACCGCAGGATATCACCGCCGAATTGGCTCTCCTTTCCTCGAAAGTGATCCCCTCAATTACAGGGTGAATGACGGTTCCGTGAAAATCGGCGGTAAAAAGGATATTGCTTCCTCTTCCGAGAATCAGGATCGGTCCAGCTATTCCCCGGTGTTCTCTGAAAAACCGTACCGCATTTTCCTCGATCTTAAAGGTCACCATACGGTCAGCCTTTATGTTAAGACCAAAAGTGTTATACTTCTTCAGCGATATGTTTTCGTAGATCATTAACTGGTTGATTTCAGAAATAAAAATATAAAAACCCGATTAAATCAATTGTCAGTCCGCCTAGTAACCTGCAGCCTGTCCGTCCTTCCGCGACTCAGACGCGCCATACCAGACCCTGTTCCTGTCATCCCGCATAATTGCCTGGTATCCGCCGTATCCTCCCAGGTCCCACTGGATCCTGTGCCCCATCGCAAGGAGCTTCTGTATGACTTCCCACCTGAATCCGCTCTCGAGCAACAGAATACCGCCATCCGTCATTTGCTGACCTGTCGGCTCAGATGACCCTGTGTGATGTATCCTGGGTGCATCACCTGCTTCCTGAAGGTTCATTTTGAAATCAATAAGATTGACAATTATCTGGGCATGACCCTGAGGCTGCATATCACCACCCATCACCCCAAAGCTTATCCAGGGCTTGCCGTTTTTTGTAATGAAGCCGGGAATGATCGTATGGAAAGGTCTTTTGCCTGGAGCGTATACATTGGCATGACCCTCCTCAAGATTGAACATTTCACCCCTGTCCTGAAGAATAAATCCCAGACCGGTCGGACACATACCCGACCCCATGCCCCTGTAATTGCTCTGGATAAGGGAGACCATATTTCCGTACCTGTCCGCCACGGTGAGATAGATTGTATTTCCTGCCTCAATTTTACCGGGGCTGTATAACATTCCGGCCTTTTCCCTGTTGATAAGCTTCCGCCTTTCAGCAGCATATTTTTTTGAGATAAGCTGTGTTACGGGAACAGAACCGTATCGCGGATCAGTATAATATTTTGCCCTGTCCTCGAAGGCAAGCTTTTTGGCTTCTGTAAAGACATGTATGTAATCGGCTGAACCGAATCCCATGGCTTCTATATCATAACCTTCAAGTATATTGAGTATCTGAAGCGTGGCTATACCCTGACCGTTTGGGGGGAGTTCCCATATGTCGTAGCCCCTGTAGGATGAGCTCACGGGCTCGACCCACTCCGAATGATGTCGCGCCATATCGTCGTAGGTCAGAAATCCTCCGTTTGCCTTCATGAATGCATCAATGGTCCTTGCAATACTTCCCCTGTAGAACTCATTCCTTCCTCCTTTTGCGATTTTGTCAAGCGTATTTGCAAGATTAGGATTTTTAAAGATCTCGCCTTTTGCCGGACATTTTCCTCCGGGCATATAAGTCTCTTTTATGTTGGGATAATCCTTGAGAACCTGTGTATTCCTGCCCAGATAGTAGGCAATTACCTCGCTTACCGGAAATCCCCCCCTTGCATAATTGATTGCAGGCTGAAGTATATCCCTCATCGGAAGGCGGCCGAACATATCGTGCATCTCGAACCATCCGTCAACGCAGCCCGGAACCGAAACAGGAAGCGGACCATATGAAGGAATGAATTCGTATCCGTTGTTTTTGAAATATTCTAGTTTGAGTGACCTAGGAGATCTTCCGCTTCCGTTGAGTCCGTAAAGCTTGCCTTTTTCAGCACTCCAGATTATTGCAAAAAGATCGCCGCCGACGCCGCACCCTGTGGGTTCCACTACACCAAGAACGGCATTTGCTGCAATAGCAGCATCAATTGCGTTACCCCCTCTTTTCAGGATGTCGAGGGCTACCTGGGTTGCAAGCGGCTGACTTGTTGCTGCCATACCGTTCTGGGCAATAACTTCCGACCGGGTTGCAAAATCCCTGCCCGTGATCCTGTCCTGGCCTGCTATATATAAAGGGACCAACAAAATAGCGATACAGAAGAATGTCTTTTTCACAGCAGACTCCTTTAGGTTTGGAAAGTTCAAAGTTAGCAAAGTGGAAAGACTATTTCGCCATAGCTAACGATTTAAGTTCCTTTGGCATTTTTTCGATTGCATACCTGAGGGAAGTTCTCGGCATGACTGCCTTGTTTCTTAAAACGTATTCAAAGACCTCTTTCATATAGGCGTTACCTGCCGATTTGAGCATCCACCCGTATCCTTTCCTGACCATGTCCTCAGTATCGGTAAGCAGAATATCGGCGATTTCGAAAATATCAGGAAGAAAGAGCCCTTTCCTTGCAGGTACAATTAGCGAAACCGCTGAAGCCCTTCGTAACCACAGGTTTTTTGAAACGGCCCACTTCTTCAGGGTGGAAATTGTTGAAGGGAACATTTCGATAAGAGTGCCCACTGAATGGTTGCAAACGGTATCGCAAGCTGCCCAGTTATTTACAAAGCTATCAACCCATCTTTCAAATAATCTTATATCGTCCGGTCTATACTCTTTTCTGACAGCGTACGACCAGTCACTGGCAATACCTGCTTCTTCAAGATAGCCCGATTTCCACAACTCCTCACACAATTTGAAAACCTCAGGTTTCCTTTTATCAGGAAGTTCCTTAAAGTATTTTTTGGCTATCCCGGTAACCATCGCAGACTTAAGCCCGTAAAGCTTCACTTCTTCTTTGAAAAAGCGTTCGCCGGATATCCTGGTTTTTTCGTCAGCACCGGCAATAAGCTCCTTCCTGATGGTTTCAATTATTGTTGACATACTTGATAATGAAAGATGATTTTATGATAATTTTTCATAATGTATTGAACCTTTTGTCTTTAGCCTTTTATCTTTTGTCTTTTTGGCGGTTTTATTTCATGTTCTTCCAGAATTTTTCCTCCGACCTGTCAATCTCAATCCTTTTCTTCCGTTCAAGGAAATAATAGATCAGAAGGGCAGCTGTTCCTGCAATGAGCAGGCTCAGTATCAGGTACTGCATGAGGCCTGAAGCATTCGCGGCAGATCCGGTTCCGCGGGCAGCCTGACCCGGTGGAATAATACCGTTATTAAGTCCGATATTAACCCTGAAAATGTTCTCCACAAAGAATAAGGAGAAAAAAGCAAGGAGGCCTGAGCACAGCGGGGTTGCCAGCCAGCCGGCAGCTATTTCCCCTACTATCCTGAAATTAATGTTCCTGGCGCCTTTGTAAAGGCCTATCCCGATCACGCTGCCAATTAATACCTGAGTACTCGATATCGGGACCATGGGTATGGCAGGCAGACCGAGGGTAACGAAAAAATGTGACAGACCGGTTGATGAGAAAATGAACAGTATAAGTGCCTGTGCAAGAACAACGACCAGGGCTGCCTCTGACGATAGTTCCACTATGCTTCCTCCGACAACCTCCATCACCCTGTCTGAATACGTAATAATTCCGGCGGCAATTGCAATTCCTCCAAGCAGGAACAACTGCTGCGATGAATTCAGGGTAAAAAGTCCGAGATCAAGGCTGTTCAGATTAAAGGCCGGTATGAATACCCCCATGACATTCGCAATATTGTTGGCACCCAGACTGTATGCGCCGAATGCCCCTGCTATCAGCAGGCTGCTCCTTATATATGATTCAAACCGTACCAGGTGAATTTCAGTCTTCCTCTTGAACCACCTGAGCAGCATGTACA
>JBAVOD010000229.1:0-9827 GCA_049691735.1 Bacteroidales bacterium | reverse complement strand
ATATTTATCTGCCTCTTCCCTGGTGAGTTTGGAGAAGAGCAGCCACCCGGTATCACCCAGCCAAAAGAAAGGATTCCCGTATTCATCCACAAGGTATCGTCTGTTTTCAGAAACCTCCAATGCCGGTAGTTTTTTTATTTGCGGTGATTTCATTTGTGCACAAGCCGCTGTTGCAAGGGTTAGTGCAACCAAAGAAAAGTATAATTGCAGATTTAAACTTTTTACCATGTTAACCGGAACAAAGAGACCCCCTGGCGTGGCAGATTAAGTGAGAGATTTATCACACCATTCTTTGCATCTGCCCCGAAGGGAGAAGTAAACATCTTAAGTGCACCTGCATCTGCAAGAGTCTTATACTGTTCAGGTGTCGGATTCTGCGGTGAACCCATACTTTTCCATACCTCGTAAGAATTACTGTTATTCTTATCAATTCGGTACTCATGAACCTGAACTTTTAAAGAAGGAAGACCCGAAATTTCTATTCTGACTTCTGATGCCTTTGCCGGCACGTCATCATCATGATAATTCCATACCATAATTGATACGCCGTTTTTGTCTTTCGAGGCCAGGGCATTAATATCGGGAGCAATGGCTTTCACACCCGAATCACGTATCTTAAAAGCGTCATATGCTCCACCTGTAACAGCAACTCTTGTTCCGCTCATCATGCCAAACATCCGGAATACATTCAAAACCGGCTTATCCACACCATTGGTAGCTAAATCACGGAACCCGTCAAACCATCGTTGATCCTCAAACTCAAATGCCCAGGTTACCGCGCCCATGAAATTTATCTTGAAATAATCAGCAAGAGCATACTTTCGGGCAAAAATAGCTGCTTCATAGCTTGAATAAAGGGTTCCGTTTCTATAGCTGTTTGACGGATTCCGGGTCATTGAGCAGGCTGCGCATCCTTCCGGATCGGATTCGCCTATTATAACAGGAAGGTTCCTGATCTCCGGAAATGATGAAACAAT
This sequence comes from Bacteroidales bacterium, assembly GCA_049691735.1. GTDB lineage: Bacteria > Bacteroidota > Bacteroidia > Bacteroidales > VadinHA17 > LD21. Next base: position 8,850 of record JBAVOD010000229.1, on the reverse strand, counting down.
TTCGAACCCTTTTGATATATCCTGCAACTGAAGATTCATATTCATCTGAACATGTCCGTCAACAATTTTGGGAGATCCTTTCGCATGAAAACCTATATAGTCGAGAGGAGAACCTTTTTCTCCTGTTTTATAGTTTTTACCATTTATGCAATGATCGATAAAACTTTTCAGCCAGACGGCAGCATTTTTATCTCTTGGACTTGTAGTGTGAGGACCTCCGACGATGGCATCAGGGCATGCTTTTTTAACCGCCCACGAAGCAAAGTCATACATTTTAAAATATTCCTCCATCGAACCATTCCAATAATTGATATTGGGTTCATTCCAAACTTCCCAATACCAGGTCTCAACTTCCTTCAGTCCATACCTCGATATACAATGCTTCGTGAGCTGATAGACAAGTTCCGCCCATTTATCATAATCGCCGGGAGGATATGCCCAGCCGGTGGAGAATGTTTCAGGCCACGAATGCCTGTAGGGAGCAGGACCGACAGATAATGCTTCAGGCATAAAACCAAGTTCAACAAGAGGTTTCATACCCCTTTCAATAAACGTGTCAAAAATCCTGTCAATTATTGTAAAGTCGTAGACCGGATTGCCGTTTTTATCCTCTGTATAAACATTTGTGGAGCCCCATTTGAGTGACGCTGTTCCATCTCCGGATGTTAAGAGGTTATGGGTACGGATATAAACAGGAACAGGACTGAGCTGTGCAATTTCCGAAAGAAGTTTTTTACCATCTTTCATATAGGTGTAATTAGGCTCATCGTAGCCAAACCAGGCCCATGCAGGATTCATCTTACCTGTCTCAGCCGACAGATCAACTTTTAGAATAACGGTATCCGGATTAGTTTGATTCCGGGGAACAGGGGCCGTTGCAATATCGAAGCTCTCAATAATTATCAGCACTAAAACTACACTGAAAGCAAAAAATAGTGATGTCGTTCTCCTGATCATCTTAATTCTGAATTAAGCATTTCGTAAAAGTACACCATTAACGAATTATCCCCACCATTTTTCGCCTTCCACCAGATATTTTACTGCCATCTCTTTATTCAGATCGAGCCCAAGTCCGGGTTTGTCAGAGAGCTGAATATACCCGTCTTTTATCATCTCACGGTCATATTCGATAAGCGAATCCCATCCGGCATGAGAATCCTGTTTATAATCATAGCTCTCATGACCGATGAAATCAAGCATTGTGGCAGCGCAATTAGCTGAAGCAATGGTGGCTATCGGCCCCATCACATTGTGTGTTGCAACAGGCAAATAGTAAGTATTAGCCAGCTCGGCAATCTTTTTTGCCTCCAGTAAACCACCGGCCATTGAAATATCTATTTCGACCATATGAACTGCCTGGTTGGTTATAAATGGAAGAAAATCGTACAATGTATAAAGATTCTCACCACAGAGGATGGGTACCGGGGAGGCTGCGGCAAGCTTTGCCCAGGTTTCCACATAATTTATTGGCATAGGATCCTCCAGCCACCACGGCCTGATTGGTTCCAGTGCCCTGGCGAAATTCAGGGCATCATGAAATCCAAACTCCCAGTGACAATGGACAATAATCTCGAAATCATCACCTGCTGCCTCTCTCAAATTACTAAAGGCAGTGATATTCGTTTTGAGCTCAGCATTGGAAAGGCGGCGGTTTAATTCACTTCCCCCCGGACGCCTTGAAATTCTGAAGGGCTTCACAGCCGTCCATTTCTGTACGGAACCGTTAATGTAATCAATCCAATCCTTGCAGACTGCCTTATCCAGCATATTTCTTGGCTGGTTGGTAAGATAGGCTCTCACACGGTCAGTGTAGCAACCGCCCCCGAGAATCTTGCGAAGCGGCATTTCAAGAAGCTTGCCTGTCAGATCCCAGAGGGCGATCTCACACCCGGTAACTGCATGTATAGCAATCCCTCCATTACCCCCCAGATATGATACGCGCCACTTCATCAATTGAGTAAGGCGTGCAATGTCGAAAGGATCCTGCTTAACCAATATTTGTTTGAACGCATTCAAAACTACATCTTTAGCTCCTAATCCGGTAACATCGTGGTGACATTCACCAATTCCATAAACACCTGCGTCTGTTTCGATTTTAACAAGTGGCATAACATGACCCCTGTTTATTTGAATACGCATGAATTTTACATCGGTGATCCTGACCTTTCCCAGCTCACTCTCAGCAAGATGGTTAAAGTTAGGAACCACAGCTGCAACCGGGACAGTGGCTGCCATCGTTTTTATGAATTCATTTCTTTTCATATTAGTATTGAGTTTTGAAGTTTAATTTGGTTTATAGATCGGATCATTCCCCGGTCCGATTACGGGAAGCTGACGAGATCAGTTGTCCTTTTTAACTGAAAACCGGTAGATGGTCGTGGATCTGAATTTCTCCCCCGGATTGAGAATTGTTGAAGGAAAATCAGGATGATTCGGACTATCGGGAAAATGCTGAGTTTCGAGGGCAAATCCTGATCTTGTATTAACCGGGTTGCTTCCTGTCCCTGCCGATTTTTTCCAGTTCATCCCGCTGCCCGAATAGAACTGTATTGCCGGCTGATCGGTCATTACTTCCATTATGCGGCCGCTTGCCTGATCATATACCGTAGCATCAACCTTCTTTTTATTATCCAGAACAAAATTATGATCATACCCAACCAGAACCGTGTTTTCATAAGTTTCTCCTATTTTCTCTCCGATTGATTGAGGAACTGTAAAATCGAAAGGGGTTCCCTTCACCGGTCGGATTTCCCCGGTAGGGATTTTAGTTGAATTGAAGGGTGTAAATGCAGAAGCATTTAAAGTAAGGATATGGTCAAATATTTGACCCTTCCCTGCACCATGAAGGTTGAAATAAGCATGATTGGTTACATTTATTACAGTCCTCTTGTCGGAGAATGCAGTGTAATCGATAATTATCTCATTTTTGTCAGTCCAGGTATAGGTCACTTCGATGGTAACTGTTCCGGGAAAACCCTCCTCCATATCAGGACTTACATACCAGAATTTAACAGACTGCCTGCCGTTTTTAAGAATCTCATCATTCCATACTTTGGAAAACCAACCGTTACGGCCTCCGTGAAGAGTGTTAGGCTTATTGTTTACCGGTAAAATAAATTCATTACCGTCGAGAGTAAATTTTCCATCTGCAATCCTGTTGGCATACCTCCCGATTACAGCACCTCCAAAAGGATCGCCACTTATAATGGATTCAAACTTCTCCGAACCCATGGTAACATTATCCTTTACGCCATTTTTATCGGGGACTTCAATACGTAATATCCTGGCGCCATAATTTGTGAGCTTCAGAATATTCCCTCCTTTATTTTTCAGAGTAAAAAGATATACTTCTTTTCCGTTTTGATTACCCAGAAGCTCTTTGCTTACCGGATTCCTGTTATTACCCTCCGGAGTACCCGAAATCAAAAGGACAGGAATAATTAATGACAATAAATTTAATCTTTTCATAAGGCCGGATATTATTTAATGTATAAAGGTTACCAAAATATGAATAATATTGAGAATTGATATCTGTTACAATTTGAACATTTGATGAAAATATCTTTAACTTCATCCCCGGCAATCATACACGATCGATGTATTCAGTTAATAATTAACCCGATGAAATGATATAAATGTTATGAGGAAAATAGTTTATACAGGATTTATCGTAGTTGCGATCTGTTTTTGTTGGGCAGCAACTGGCCAGACACCCGGAAATGACTGCACAAAAGATGTAAAGGATAAGCGTGGAAAAATGAAGCCCTGGAAAAAAGGTGCCCGCGAAACAGGCAAATATCGTAATGTATTTCTTGATGCCGGGTATAAACAGGCAGATATTGACGCAAAACTTTCTAAAGCCTATTACGATGTTTTTGAAGGGCCGGGCAGGGTCTATTTCGAGGTAGGCGATTCGATGGCATACGTATCTGATCTTAAAAACCATGATGCACGTACGGAGGGTTTATCTTATGGAATGATGGTGGCAGTGCAGCTTAATAAAAAGGAGGTCTTTGACCGCTTATGGCGCTGGACAAAAAAATATATGCAGCACCAGGGGGGAGACAGAGATGCCTATTTCGCATGGAGTGTAAAACCCGAATCCGGTAAACATAACTCGGAAGGCTCAGCCTCCGATGGTGAGCTTTATTTTGTAACAGACCTGCTTTTTGCCTCAAACCGCTGGGGTAACAATAACGGCATCGATTATTATGCCGAAGCCAGAAGGATCCTGGATGCAATGTGGAGTAAAAACGGATCGGGCGGTATTATGAATGTGATTAACGTTGAACAGAAGAAAATTACGTTTGTCCCTGATAAATCAGGATATAACTGGACCGATCCGTCGTATTACCTCCCGGCATTTTATGAGGTCTGGGCTGAATACGCCAAAGATGGAAAAGAGAAATTTTACAGGGATTGTGCCGATAGTGCAAGGACTTTCCTTCACAGAGCATGCAAATCTCCCACGGGGCTGAATTCGGACTACACTGAATTCAGCGGTGTTCCGAGAAAACAGTTTAACATGCCCGGAGCATTCCGTTACGACTCATGGAGGGTACCTATGAACATTGCGATGGATTATTCATGGTATGGCAGGGATAAAAAATGGCAAACAGATTATGCAAAGCGTATCCAGAATTTCCTTTTCTGCAGGGGTATTGATACCTTTGAGGATCAGTTTAATACCGACGGTACACTTCCAACTTATATTCTTCAGGCCGGAGGATACAGGAAACTTCGTCATTCTCTTGGCCTGGTAGCCACTTCGGCTGCTGCCTCAATTATGGGGACACAATCAAAAAGCTGGCAATTTGTTGATGCAGTCTGGAATGCAAAACTTGAACCTTATCCTGACGGTTATTTCGATCCGTATTATGATGGTTTGTTATACCTGTTCAGTTTGATTCATTTAAGCGGGAATTACCGTATCATAACTCCGATGATGAATTGAGTTCAGGGTGAAAATGTATGTTTTCTCAGAATTCATGCTGAAGTTTTCTTGCCGGTAGATTGAAGGGCCGCGAATTCAGAAATTTTAAAAGATTTAACTAAGTACTGCATAAATAATAAAACTAAGACAATGGAAAAATTAAATTCAAGAAGAGCATTTTTAGGTAAAGCTGCATGCGTTGCCGCGGTTGCAACTGTTTCGCCACTGGCCGGTTTTGGAAAAGGTTTTGAAAAGGCTGTGGAACAAACGACAAAATCTTCCGTTCCTGCCGATCTTAAAATCACAGACGTTAAGTGCGGTTACATAAGGGGAAGTCTTTTTGTGAAAATATATACAAATCAGGATATCTGGGGATGCGGCGAAGGGGTAGATGCAATCTCCGGAACTTACCAGATGGTTCAAAACCTTGGTAGAAGGCTGAGAGGGCAGAACCCGTTAAATGTACACAGGATTTTTGAAGATATCCGCAGAGCAGGATTTTTCGGCGGGGCACAATCAGGTATGTACGTTGCCGTCCTTTCTGCAATTGAAACGGCGTTGTGGGACTTGGCAGGAAAGGCGCTTAATGTTCCCGTTTATCAGTTGCTGGGTGGGAAATTTCGCGATAAGGTAAGGGTATATAGCGACACTGCACTCTACAGGTCTAACAATCCTGCACCAAAAGAATTTGCCGATTCTGCTGTTAAAGCAGTAGCAATGGGATTCAATGCCATTAAGTTTGATATAGACCAGGCAGGCGACCCAAACAGATACGACAGATATAACTGGACTGCCAGCCAGGGTGAGCTGCAAAGAATGCAAGACCAGTTAGCTGCCGTCAGGGAGGCAGTGGGCCCAAAGATTGATATCTGTGTGGATATGCACGGCAGGTATGATTTGAATACTGCTCTGGCAATTTCCAAACGTGTTGAGCACCTGAACCTGCTCTGGCTTGAAGAACCAGTCCCGGCAGAAAATGTGGAAGCATACAGAATGGTATCTCAGGAAACAAGCACACCAATAGCTGCAGGTGAAAATATCTATCTGGCTTATGGGTTCAGGAGGCTGCTTGAAATAGGAGGGGTTGATGCTGTAATGCCCGATTTGCAGAAAACTGGCGGACTGGGGGAAGGACAACGTATTGCCAACCTGGCAAACCTCTATTACATTCCTTTTGCCCCGCATATGGTTGCTTCGTTCCTGGGCGCCATGGCCTGTGCTCATGTGTGTGTATCGGTACCTAATTTCTTAATTATGGAGTGGCAATCGTACTTTCATACCAACCCGATGTATAAGGAAATAGTCAAATTTGATGAGAGTGACTGGGTTCAGAACAGTTTTATGAAAATATCGGACAAACCCGGAATTGGTGTGGATATTAACGAAGAAGCCATGAAAAAATACGCTGTCAGGGACGTACCATTTTTTGAATAAAAAAGAGTCCTGGCTGCTAAAATACTGATTCCAAAAACTAAGATAAGTTTAGAGGGAGCTGAATGCCGCTTTGTGGCTTAAGCTCCTTTCTTTCATTTTGCCTCACAGATAATTTGTTATATCTTTATAAAGACCCTTACAAGGATACACTTATGAAAATATTACAAATGATTTTGGCTGGTATGTCTATTCTAATAGTCATTCTTGTAATTGCCTTTTTTATTCTGAAAACGAATCCGAAACCCAAAATAATAAGGCTGAACCGGAGATTCGTTTCGGAAGAAGAAATTGATAAAACGGCACATGAGGTTGTCGGTCAGATGACTATTGAAGAAAAAGTTCAGATGATGTCGCCGGTCTTAAAAAGTATGCTGAAGTTCGGTTTGGAGATGCTTGGCAATGGTCTGAAATATAACCACTATTCTTATCAGGCCGGGGGAAATGAACGTTTAAAAATTCCAACTGTAAGGTTTTTTGATGGTCCCCGGGGTCTGGTAAGTGGTAAAGCAACCTGTTTCCCGGTTTCTATGGGCCGGGCAGCTTCGTTTGACAAAGACCTGGAGTTCAGGATAGGAGAGGCTATCAGCAGCGAGATCAGGGCCAATGACGGTAATTATTTCGGAGGTGTTTGCATTAATTTACTGCGCCATCCTGCCGGAGGAAGGTCCCAGGAAGGTTATGGCGAAGATTCTTACCTGACTGGTCAGATGGGAAGTGCCCTTATGAAAGGCATCCAATCAAATAATGTGATGGCGTGCATAAAGCATTATGCTGTAAATAACCAGGAGAATACACGATTTAAAGTTAACGTGGAAGCTGACGAAAGGGTACTGAGAGAAGTTTACCTCGCTCATTTTGAGGAATGTGTTAATAACGGCGCTGCCAGTGTGATGGGAGCCTATAATAAATTCCGGGGCGACCAGGCCTGTGCAAGCTCTCATTTGCTTACACAGGTCTTAAAGAAAGACTGGGACTTCAAAGGGTTTACTATCAGCGATTTTGTATGGGGAGTGCTAAATACTGAAAAATCAGCAACAGCCGGATTGGATATTGAGATGCCCTGTGTTAATTTTTATGGTAAAAAGCTTTTAATGGCAGTGAAGGAAGGGAAAGTTTCTGAAAAATACATAGATGAAAGTGCTTTTCGGATAACACGGACTGTTTTAAAATTTGAAACTGCTCCCGATCCTGTTACGGAATATCCGAAATCTATTATCGGGTGCAGGGAACATGTTGATCTTGCTCTTGAAGCAGCTGAAAAATCGATAGTGTTAATGCAGAATAATTACTCTGTCCTTCCGTTTGATAAAACCAAAATAAAGAAAGTTCTTGTAGCAGGCAAGCTGGCCATAACCGAAAATATCGGAGACCATGGTTCAAGCCGGGTAAGGCCGGAATATATTGTAACACCATTCGAAGGTCTGATCACCAACTATGGTCCATCAATAGAATTCACATACGACAGCGGGGAGGAAATTTCCTCATTAAAGAAGAAAGTCACAGAAGCCGATGCAGTTGTATATGTTGTCGGTTATAACTATAATGATGAGGGAGAATTCATTTCCAAAAGATCCGGTGGTGACAGAAAAAGTATCAGGCTTCATGAAAATGAAAGCAGGATGCTGCAGGAATCAGGCTCTCTAAATAAAAACTCAGTTGCAGTCTTAATCGGGGGAAGCGCAATTATTGTTGAAGAATGGAAAGACAAGGTAAATGCCATTGTTGATGCCTTCTATCCGGGAATGGAGGGGGGCACGGCTATTGCAAAAGCCCTGTTCGGTGATGTTAATCCGGGTGGAAAATTGCCCTTTACTGTTGCAAAGGACGAAAGTCATTATCCCGATTTTGACAGATTGGCAACTGAGGTGACCTATGACAGGTATCATGGGTATATTAAGCTCGATCATGATGGAAATAAAGCAGCATTCCCTTTCGGATCCGGGCTTTCATACACTGAATTTTCTCAGGACAGCATGAACATTAAACTTGAAAAAGATCAGATCGCAGCTTCAGTTAATGTCACAAATATTGGGGACAGGCAGGGAGATCAGGTTGTACAGCTTTATATCGGATTTGACAATTCTTCAGTCGAAAGGGAACATAAATTGTTGAAAGGATTTGAACGTGTGTCGCTTAATCCCGGGGAGAGCCGAAAAATAACGATAAAATGCCCTCTTGATAAAGTAAAATACTATGATCCCGATACGAATTCATGGATTCTGGAAAAAATGGAATATCAGGTATATCTGGGATCAAGCAGTGATGATGATGATTTGATAAAAGGTTCATTAAGAATAGAATAGACCCTTCGGGAGGAAATCAATTTCTTCCCTGTCTTTCAGGAATTTGACTTTTCCTTTATAATCCGGCATAATTTGTGGAATTAAAACCGTATCAGCCGGATTAATGTATATTTCAGGAAAACAATCAATTGACGAACCCGTATGATCCGGATCCACATGTGTGGCAACCAGCATTATTGG
>JBAVOD010000228.1:0-2547 GCA_049691735.1 Bacteroidales bacterium | reverse complement strand
GGCTTTATCGACAGTATATTTCGTTTCATCTATGTTAATTATTTTATTTGCTTTTGTCAGACGTCTCGAAATATCAGAGATATTCTTGTACATCTCGCTCCTCCATTTTGCCTTTCCGGTGGTATCGGCTTCAATATTATTTACAGCATTTATCAATTCTATGTTGTATGAATCAACATTTGATAAATCAGCATTAATTTTGTCCAGAATGTTACTTATGCTCCTTATTTGAAGTGCCAGAGTATCTTTATCGAAACGGATTTCCCTGTTCAGTTTAGCAACTTCTTCCTGGAATTTTGCCAGTTCCACCTGCATTACTTTAAGTTTTTCCTTATCCTTGTTAGCAGGTAATGCAACGGCGAATATAACAGGTATGCAAATTATAAGGACACAAACAATCACCCACAACGAAAATCGTAGTATGGCTGTATTTCTTTCTTTGGTATTAAGTGCTTTCATAAATTAAAAATAAGGTTATGATGTTACTCGTTCGCAGGTTATCGATGAGTTTTCTTTTATTTTATTATCCGAAATGGAGAGATCGGGATCGGGATATGTTTTCCCTGAAAAAATGGACCTGCTAATAAGAAATGACCATTTAAAGTAACTGTTTTCTCCCTCATTGATCAAAACAGGATTATGAGGGTACCTGGAATTATAGTCCATAACAAAGTAGTAAAAGAGCCGGCCAAGCGTCATGCCTTTCGGGGCCTTGGCTTTAAAAACTGTACGGTTATCATTTATTTTTTTGCGGATCTCGAAATTAATAATTACTGGATCAGCCATTTCACTGTCGTTTGGGTCGGACAGTGTTCCGGGTTGCGGAAAGCTCCATGCCTTGAACACTCTTACGGGAATATCGGTGAAACGACCAAAGGCCGTAACTATAAATGCCGGGGTAAGAAAACAGAATCCCGGCGACAGGAAAATCCAGGGAAAGGGAACTTTAATGACGAATTTGTAGAAAAGAAAGATCAGGCTGTAACCGAAAAAGAATATGGCAAGTGTAAAGAGAATTTTGCCTTTAACGTCTATCCCGAAGAATGTCCCGAACAACCTGGAGTGAATTATTCCAATGATTAACATCCATATCATTGCGCCCATAAATACAAAAAGGGAGAGCTTGGAGAACTCAATGAAACCGAGGGTACCGGTAATACCGACCAAAATCCCGCCTGTAATAAGATATAAAATAAGATGTTTTTTCTTTTGGGCGGCATGTTTAATGTTAGATAAACAAACGGTAAAAAGAATTGCACCAAGGAAAATAAAAATGCTAAGTACTAAGGGTAGTCTGGTTATCATATTGGTTTTTAACTAAAAAAAATTAACAATATATATTTTTAAAATAATTAGTATGCATTAGTTCTTAGTTTATATGCGTGTATAAGGATTGTGTGAAAGGTATTTATTATCCCACAAACGACAAGATTACATTCATATTTACTACTAGTTTAATGGCTGTAATTCATTTAGTTATGTTAATATACAAGTTCTGTAAAATTGACAAATCCAATAATAACTTAGCGATAGCAACAAATTATCTTTGGTTGATCAGGTTGTAATAGAAAAAATTAATTTTACCACCAATTAGCCTCACTCCCATACATTGAGCCGGACCTAATTGTTTCCTATCCAGATATTTAAATCCAGAGATTAATGTTCTGAATCCCGAACGCACCTCCGGGATATCGGAACGTTCCCATAAATCAATATGACCAACGATACCTCCGAAAGTATGTTCATGCTCAAACAGGCGATCCAATATTTCCCTGGCTGCACCTGAATTAAACCAGGCGCCAGTAGCTGCTCTTGCATTCATATTAGTTTCGGGAATATTTTGATCAACCCCCTCTAAAATCAAATGTACTCCACATAAACCATTCCCCTTTTTCGCAACAACTCCGATACATGAATCCAGATTCGTGAATTTAATCACTTGAGCAGATCCATATTGTTGCTCCTTTAATGGAGGAAGTATGCCTCCAACAGAATTTACTTTGTAAAAATAGTATGCCATAAATTCTTCCTTTCTTATGTATAATTGCTTAATAAAATACTATAATTTACCTGGCCTGAAAGTGTCGTTCTAATGCTATCCTAAAAAATTTATCACCCCCCAATCACCACTGTCGGGCACCCCAATACGATAGACCCACCATGCGCAGTGGTATCCCCCATCCTTGCCGCCGGTTTTCCTCCTATCATCACCGTTGCTGATCCTTTAATAATACTATCGGGTGGCCCTGTACAAACCGCCATATCGCCCATAACTGCAGCCGGCAATTTCCCGATAAGGACATTAGGTACTCCGGGACCTGTGATCGGTCCGCCGACATGTGGTATGGGAGAAGGAAATGCAGGCGTCTGATTCGGACAGGTATGCATATCTGTAATTCTGGCTGCGGGTTGTCCCATTCTCAAAACTTTTTATTGATTAATTGATCATAACCATTGCGCCTTTAACAGTTGTTTGCCCGGCAGCGGAGAGCTCAGCGGTGGCATTACCCTTTTCCGTAAGACCCACATTTGCATTAAGATCTACAT
>JBAVOD010000227.1:0-18851 GCA_049691735.1 Bacteroidales bacterium | reverse complement strand
GAATAATCCCATTGAGATCGAGTTTGCCGCAAATCTCGAAACCCCGCCGGGTGCTCCGAAGATTTTCAACTTCCTGCAGATAAGGCCGATCGTTTATTCTGACGAAACACTGGATGTGAACCTGGAGGGCATAAAGCCGGAATCGACTATAATTTATGCCGAATCAGCTCTTGGCAATGGTTTATTTAAAGGCATCCGTGACCTTGTTTATGTGAAGCCCGATTCGTTCAATTCGGCTAGGAATAAAGATATTGCAAAGAATCTCGAACAATTGAACGGCGAGTTTTCAAGGACCGGGACGGGATATATCCTTGTGGGACCCGGCAGGTGGGGATCGACCGATCCGTGGCTGGGCATACCGGTAAGGTGGCCCCAGATATCTGCTGCAAGGATCATCGTTGAATCAGGCCTTAAGAACTACCGGATCGATCCGAGCCAGGGCACTCATTTCTTTCAGAACCTGATCTCATTCAGGGTTGCTTATTTTACAATAAATCCCTACATAAACGAAGGTCATTACGACGTGGACTTCCTGAACAATTGTCCATCGGCATATGAGGACGAATTTATAAGGCATATCAGGTTTGACACACCGCTTGAAATAATGGTCGACGGAAAACGGCATAAAGGGGTTATCATCAAGCCTGATGTAATTCTGAAGGGCACAGGGTAGTAGGTAGTAGGGAGTAGGCCTTTTATTTCTCGCAGATTTACGCAGAGGCTGACGCAGATTTTCGCAGAGCACCCTGAACACTCCGCACCCCGCACCCCGCAACAAATACCAGGATTTACAATGTCAGAACGCTGCACCTTCTACCACAGCGTCCCTGGAGATCTTCCTGATAAGGCCCTGGAGGACTGAGCCGGGACCTACTTCTGTGAACGATGTTGCCCCCCCTTCGATCATATTGAGTATGGTTTGAGTCCACCTTACAGGGGAGGTAAGCTGGAGCACAAGGTTTGCTTTTATCTTTTCAGGATCCGTCGACGGCAGGGCATTTACATTCTGATAAACTGGGCAGACCGGTTTTCTGAAGACCACATTTCTGATCGCATCCTCAAGCTCAAGCCGGGCCGGCTCCATCAGAGGCGAATGAAATGCGCCCCCGACAGGGAGCTTAAGTGCCCTTTTGGCACCCTTTGCCTTCAGGATCTCAATTGCCCTGTCGATACCTTCATTTGATCCTGAGATAACAATCTGGCCGGGACTGTTGTAGTTTGCAGGCACAACAACTGCATTGCTTGCTGAGCATACCTCTTCTACAATGCTGTCGTCAATCCCAAGGATTGCAGCCATGGCTGAAGGTGTCTTCTCACATGCCTTTTGCATCGCCTGTGCTCTTTTCGAAACCAGGGTAAGACCATCCTCAAACGAGAGAGCCTTGCAGGCAACCAGAGCGGAAAATTCTCCAAGCGAGTGCCCGGCGACCATATCCGGTTTAAAATCTTTGCCCAGGACAGCTGCGAGGATTGTGGAATGAAGGAAAATTGCAGGTTGTGTAACCCTTGTCTGCCTTAAGTCTTCATCAGTTCCGGAAAACATGATGCCGGTAATGGCGAAGCCGAGTATTGAATCGGCCTTTAAAAAAAGATCCCGCGCATGTTCAGATCTCTCATACAGATCTTTTCCCATTCCTGTAAACTGCGATCCCTGTCCCGGGAATACATATGCCTTCATTAGGATAGAAGTATATAGGAGTTTTTAATGAAGTTTCGATCCTATTAAATGTACAAATTCCTCGCGGGTATTGAGCTGGTCGAGGAAGATCCCGGTAAATGCGGAGGTCGTTGTTACAGAGTTCTGTTTCTGGACCCCTCTGATCTGCATGCACATATGCTGTGCTTCAATCACCACCGCGACTCCCATCGGGCTGAGGCATTCCTGCATGCAGTCCCTGATCTGTACGGTAAGCCTCTCCTGTACCTGCAGGCGCCTGGCGAATGCTTCGACCACCCGTGCGATTTTGCTCAGGCCGGTCAGGTAACCGTTTGGAATATATGCAACGTGAGCTTTTCCGAAAAACGGAAGCATGTGGTGCTCACACATGGAATACAGGTCAATATCCTTTACAATCACCATCTGCTTGTATTCATCCCTGAATTTGGCAGAGGTGATTATTTCGCATGGATTCTGGTTGTAACCGGCCATCATGAAGTTGAGTGCCTTTGCAACCCTGACAGGAGTATTTTTCAACCCCTCCCTTTCGGGGTCCTCGCCAATAAGTGTGAGAACTTTATGATAAACTGATGCAAGTTCTTCAATATTCTTCGAATTCCATGATTCTATCTTATTATACCCGTTTGCGGACTCTCCTGATCCGTTGTTAATGGATTCAATTTTATCACCCATAATATTCAACAATGTTATTTTCAGTTTCTGCTATTTTGACACAATGAAGCGAAGCTCCCTCCTTTTCAATGGCCGGCTTAAGCTCATCCCAGATAGCTATTGCCAGGTTCTCGGTAGTAGCGATCCTGCCATTCATGAAGCTCACCTCGAGGTTCAGATTTTTATGATCAATCCTTTCAATAATAATATCATTTATGATCTGCTTCAGGGTATTGATGTTAATAAAAAATCCGTGATCTTCAACGGGTTCTCCTTTCACCGTAACATAAAGCACATAATTATGGCCATGCCAGTTAGGATTAGAACATTTGCCGAAAATCCTCAGATTCTCTTCATCCGACCATTCGTTCCTGAACATACGATGCGCGGCACAGAACCGTTCTCTTCTTGTAATATAGATCATAATGTCAGCCCAAGGACACTGCAATATTAACCATTTAAGTCGAGCTATTGCATCACTAAAACCAATATATTTACACTTAATTTCATAAAAATTATCTGTCAATTAGCAATGGCACTGCGAGTTCTGATAGTCACCGCAACCCCGGAAGAAGCTGATGCTTTTAATAGAATAGTAGGTCTGAAATATTCGCCGGAGGGGGTTACCTACCGGAATTGTACTATAGCGCTCCTTGTGACAGGTGTGGGGGCTGCTGCCACTGCATGGTCACTGACAAAATGGTTCTCGGTGAATGAGCACCCTGATGTTGCAATTAATATTGGAATTGCAGGCAGCTTCAGGGATGATATTTGTACCGGAGACGTCGTAATGCCTGTATCTGATTGCTTTGCTGACGCAGGCATTGAAACGTCGCGAGGATTCCTTACTTTAGCCGAGAGCGGGCTGGAGGCATTGCAAGGTTCCCTTTTCGCCGGAGGATTGATAACCTCCGAAAACAGATTTACCGATGCAGGCGGCAGGATTGTCAGGAAGGTCAATGCAATAACGGTGAATACTGTTACCGGCACGGCTGATTCGATAAAAAGGCTGACTGACAAATTCAATCCTGACATTGAAACAATGGAAGGAGCTACATTTTTTTATATTTGCAGCAGGGAGGAAGTGCCTTTTATTTCAATGAGGGCCGTTTCGAACATAATAGAACCCCGCAAAAGGGATAAATGGAATATCAGCCTTGCAATCGGTAAACTGTCAGAAAAGCTTGAAGAATTTCTCACAACCCTCGAATAGATTATGAAGCTGACGCTTGGTTTTTCGCCCTGCCCGAACGATACATTCATTTTCGATGCGCTGGTTCACGGCCGGATCGATACTGAAGGGCTTGAATTTGATTATTTCCTTGCCGATGTTGAGGAGTTAAACAGGAAGGCATTTGCTTGCGAAGTCGATGTTACGAAGATCAGTTGTCATGCATATGCTTTTGCTGCTTCGGGGTACCGGATACTCGATTCAGGCGGGGCTGTTGGATTTGGAAGTGGGCCGCTGTTGATAAGCAGGGACCGGATCAGCCGGGATGACCTGACGGAAGCCACGATAGCAATACCCGGAAAATACACGACTGCCAACCTGTTGTTCAGCATTGCATGGCCCGGAGCTGTTCACAAAAAGGAATACCTGTTTTCGGACATTGAAGAGGCTTTGCTCAGGGGAGAGGCGGATGCAGGGCTTATCATTCATGAGACCAGGTTTACCTATCAGAAGAAAGGCCTCCTGAAGATCGCCGATATGGGCGAGTACTGGGAAGAGCTTACAGGGCTCCCCGTACCACTGGGACTGATAGTGATCAACAGGAGGATCGCGCACGAAACTTCTGTCCGGTTTAACAGGGTATTGAGAAGAAGCCTCGAATTCGCAAGGGCAAACGCTTTTGCTTCAAATGACTTCGTATCATCAAATGCGCGTGAAATGGACCGGGCTGTCATGAACAGTCATATAAGCCTCTATGTAAATAATTTCTCGCTTAGTCTTGGCGAAGCCGGGCGGAATGCAATATCGGCACTTTACAGGATAGCCTGTGAAAAAGGGGTCATTCCGGAAATTCCTTATGATATTTTCATTGACTGAGCTTTCGTTCATCGCATATTTTTGCTAATTCTGTTGTTTATTAAATTATAACCTTTTTGTAACCGGTGAATCTTAATAACCATGAAGAAAATCGCTTTCATTCCGGCGTTGCTGTTTATAACATTCGGCATTGCGGGCCAGCAGAGTAAAGTCATCGAAAAGATCATAGAGCTTGGCAAAACTGACAACAGGACGATGCATTACCTCGATGTGATCACCGACAGGTTTGGGGGCAGGCTTGCCGGTTCGGATGCCTACGATAATGCAGCCGCATGGTGCGCTTCGGAGTTTCGCAAATGGGGTCTGGAAGTCATAATGGATGAAGCAGGAACAGTACCGGTGGGATTTGACCGCGGTCCCTGGTCAGGGAGGCTTCTTTCCGATAACGGGATGATACTGCACTTTGCCACCCCATCATATACCGCCGGCACAAAGGGTGTCCGGAGAGGACCTGTACTTATTGAACCAAAGAGCCGGGAGGAGTTTGATCGTATGAAGCACACCCTGAAAGGTGCGTGGGTGCTGATTGGTGGAAAGAACACTGGCTGGCCTGTAGACCGGACTCCTGCTGCTGACTCCGCAAGGGCGAAAATAATTGCATGGAACGACTCAATATCCGGGATTAACCGCCGCATCATGAGGCAGAACAATGAAAACAGGGGCAAAGAACAGAAAGAAACGATCGCGTTGAAAGAAGAACCTGCCCTTTTCTATAAAGAGATGTGCGAAGCGGGAATTCTCGGTGTTATCCAGTCGTCTTCAGTACCTATCAGGGCTTTGTATGACCGGAAAGGCCTCGACAAGATGACATTCGAAACACTACCTTCGGTATGCGATATCAAGCTGGATGAGAGCCAGTATGGGGTAATTGAGAAAATGGCGAAAGAACGCCGCTATTTTCTGCTTGAGTTTGATATCCGCAATCATTTCAGACCGGGACCGGTGCCTTACCACAATGTGATAGGTGTGATCCGCGGAACAAAGTATCCTGATGAATACGTGATGATGGGAGGCCACCTTGATGCTTTCGATGTGGGAACCGGCGCTGTTGATGACGGTTCGGGCATTACTCCCGCTATGGAAGCGGCCAGGCTGATAATGGCCGCAGGCGGCAAGCCCAGGCGGACAATTCTCGTTTGCCTGTGGGCAGCCGAAGAGTATGGGCTTGACGGATCAAAACACTGGGTGGAAGCAAATAAAGACAAGCTTGACAGGATATCAAATTATTTCAACCGTGACGGCGGGCCGACAGTTCCTGTCGGGATTACGGTCCCACCTGCAATGTACGATGATTTCGAAAAGGTGTGTGAACCGCTCAACTCGATAAATCCGGATTTTCCCTTTAAGCTTACGAAAAATACTAATCAGCCCAGACCACGGCCCAGGACAGCCGGCGGCTCCGACCATGCTTATTTTGCCATGAACGGCGTTCCGACCCTTGGTTTTGAACTTCAGGATACTAAAGGATATAACTTCGATTACTACGAGATATGGCATACAGAGAATGATCTTTACAATAAAAGCATTCCTGAGTATCAGGAACAGGCGTCAATTGTAACCGCAGTAGTGGTATACGGAGTGGCAAATCTCGATCACCTGCTTTCAAGAGAGGGCCTTTATGAGGGGACGCAAAAATTATTAAAATGATGGAACTGAAAGACCTGGTACTCAAAACACGTTCATATCGACGTTTTGACGAATCGTACCAAATAACTTACAGCAGTCTTGAAAAGCTTGTCGACCTGGCAAGGCTTTCAGCGTCGGGGGCTAACCGCCAGCCCCTGAAATACCTGATCTATAATTCACCAGAAGACTGCGCAAAAGTATTCCCGTCAGTTGTATGGGCTGCTTATCTTCAGGAATGGGATGGCCCGGTGAGCGGAGAGAGGCCGTCGGCTTACATTATCATTCTCGGAGACAGGTCGATCACTGATTCATTCGGTGTTGATCATGGCATTGCTGCCCAGAGTATAATGCTTGGAGCAACTGAAGCAGAGCTCGGGGGTTGCATGATAGCGTCGATAAGACGCGATAATCTGAGGGCTGAACTTAAAATACCTGAGAATTTTGAAATTTTACTTATACTGGCTCTAGGCAAACCCATCGAGATAATTGTTATTGATAATATAAGGAACAATGATGTTAAGTACTGGAGGGAACCCGACGGCACCCATCATGTTCCGAAACGTTCGCTTGATGAACTGATAATAAAATTATAACATTACAACCTGTATGATAAGGAGTTGGCTCATATTGACAATATTGATTATTTCATCTTTTCCGGGTTTTGCCCAAATGCAGAAAGACCCCGGAACAAAGCTGGTTTTTACCGGAGTCGTGATGGACGCCAAAACCCTCACGCCCCTTCCGAATTCGCAGATTTCCATTAACAGGGCGTTCACTGCCATTAGTGACCGGGATGGTGGTTTCTCATTCCTGGTCAATAAAAAGGACACTGTTGTATTCACCCTGCTTGGCTATCGCCCTGCAACCATTTTTATCAGCGATACTCTTTCGGGCCGGGAATTCACGGCCGGTGTATTCATGAGGACCGATACTGTCACAATTGGCGAAGTAATCATTTTACCGAGGAAGCCAAATCTGAAATATGATATTCTCAATGCCCCTGTTATCGAATCGCCGCAGATGCAGAATGCCAAAAACAATGTTGACGTAGCCGGATACCAGGGAAAGGTAACCCAGGGGGAGCTTGGCGAACCGATGGATAATTACAGGCTGATCCATCATCGGAACCGTCTTGCTGCTTTTGATAAGGGGATCGGTATACCTGCAGACCGGCTCCTTCCGGTAAGCCCGTTAATTGTAGTCCCGGGAACCATTTACCTGCTGAGGAACGGACTGCCTCAGAGCCCTCCTCCGCTGGTACCTGACCTTTCCGAGTCAGAAATAAGGGAAATCCGGCAGAAGTACCTGGAATCGCAGGGACTGCCCAGGTAGCCGGATAAATTAGCCTTTGACAAAGATAGCCTTCAGAATGTGGCTGGCCATTTTTGGGTTTTCCTTCAGCCTTCGGGTTGAATAACCGAACCATTTTTCGCCGAAGGGCACGTATACCCTCATCACATGCCCGTTGTTCACGATACTTTCCCTCAGCCTCGGAGTAACGCCGTAAAGCATCTGGAATTCGTATATATTTTTCGGAACATTGTACTTTTCTATAAGCCTGTAGGCTCCTTCAATATTTGATTTATCATGTGTGGCTATACCAACATAGATCTTGTTTTGCAGCATATACTCAAGATCTTCAAGGTAATGCCGGTTAATTTCTTCGTACTTCTTATATGATATCGCCTCAGGTTCAATATATATCCCCTTGCAAAGCCTGAAATTAAGAGGATGCACACTGCTGTTCAGATCGGACAGATCCATGATGTCCTTCATGGTCCTTTTCAGGTAAGCCTGTACCACAAGCCCGACATTGGCGGGAAATTCTTTCTGCAACCTGCGGAAAAGTTCAATTTCCATGCTTGTGCAGGGCGAATCCTCCATGTCGACCCTTACAAATCCGTTATAAGAGGCTGCCTTAGCCACTATTTCGCGCAAGTGCCTGTAGCAAACCTCTTTATCGATAAGTAACCCGAAACTTGTAGGCTTTACAGAGAAATTGCCATCAATACCTGCCTTGTACGTAACCCCGATCAGATTGAGGTATTCTTTCTTGTTGGCTTCGGCCTCATCAAGAGTTTTTATGAATTCACCCAGAACATCAATGGAGACTTTTATGTTCTTGCTGTTAAGCTCTTTTGATACCCGCATTGCATCTTCGATGGTCTCACCTGAAATATAGGATCTGGAGAATATCCAGATGAATTTCTTGGGGAAATAAGGTAATACTGCTGCTATAAGTTTATTAAACATACTGGTGTAGCTTTTTGTGTTTAATCGTGAAAAAGTAAACTGCTAAATAACGGCAGTGCAATATATTTAATTATGACCTTTGTCACATACACAAAGCATAACAATCAGTCAATTTTATTCGGATCGCCCCTGATCCTTCTAAAAAAATTCAGCCGGAAACACTTTCAATTGCCCTGTTTTCCGGCCACTGAATAAAAAATTGTTTAATACGGGTATCACTTTTTTAGGAAAATCACGTTTAACTATAGACATTTTACTTGCAAATCAATATTTTCTAGTCGATAACCTAACCTGACCAGATTTGTTAAAGAAGATAAAATATTCAATATTAGTATCTTGCGTACTTCTGGCGGATTGCTATAGTCAGGATCCCACATTCTCGCAGTTTTATGCCAATGCCCTTTATCTTGCACCCTCGTTTGCCGGGGCAACTGAAGAGTACAGGCTCGCAATTAATTACAGGAACCAGTGGCCGGCAGTACCCGGAGTATTTCACACCTACAGTATTTCATTCGACAAGGCGCTTGTCAACTTCAATTCCGGCATCGGGGTACTGGCCACATACGATGTAGCAGGGTCAGGCGACCTGAGTACAACAAATATCGGCTTGCTGTACTCCTATGATTTCAACATAAACGAAGACTGGCATATCCGGCCGGGAATAAATTTCAAATTCACTTACCTTGGGCTTGACATCTATAAGCTCGTGTTTGCCAGCCAGATGACAGGCAGCGGTACAGTACCGTCAGTATACCCGCCTCCGTTCAGTAAAGTCGCCGATGTCGATTTTGCAACCTCAGCGCTTGTATATAATGACAGGATATGGGGCGGATTTACCCTTGATCATCTTCTGAATCCCAAACAATCGTTTTATGGAAACGAATCATTCCTGCCAATCAAGCTTAATATTTTCGGTGGCATACAGATCATGCGAAAGACCCGGCTGAAACAGACTTATCAGGAGGTGCTTTCAATTGCAATGAACTTTCAGAAGCAGGATAAATTCTACCAGACTGATATCGGATTGTACTATTACCGCGATCCTCTGATATTCGGGGTGTGGTACAGGGGTATACCATTTGTTACATCCCAGGCAGGAGATGCAGTTATCGGGCTGGTCGGGATCAAAACCAAGCAATTGCATATCGGATACAGTTACGACTTTACGATATCAAACCTTATCACCTCCACCTCCGGATCGCACGAGATATCCATTGTATATGAATTCAACTCATTTTCAATGGGTCAGAGGCGAAGGATAAGAGCAATTCCCTGTCCTGAATTCTGACCTGCGGGCTTCCCAAAAATCCATTGGCGCCGTTAGCACGCATAATTAATTTGTTTATATTTGCGCCTGATTAACAATTGATAAATCTGATCCTGTAATGAAGAACCTATCTGTATATCTGTTTGTTGTGCTTTTTCTGGCTGTCGGTGCCCTGTTTTTTCTGCATTTTACCGGTAGCAGTAAGAATGAGAAGTCAAATACGGCAGGACCTGTCACTGAAACTAATGCCTCGGGTATAGCTTATGTGAATATCGACACTGTTGTTTTCAAGTTTAACATGTTTGCCGACAGAAGGGAAGAGCTTCTGGCAAAGCAGAAAAAAGCCGAAGCCGAACTTAATGCCAAGGGTACCCAGTATGAAAAAGGCGTAAAGGATTACCAGGACAAGGTCAATAAGGGGCTTATAACAAGAGCAACAGCCGCAGAGATGGAACAGTCGCTGTATCAGCAGCAGCAGGAGCTGGTAGGCCTTCGCGACAAACTTCAGAGCGATCTGCTTGAGGAGGACCAGGTAATGAACCGTCAGATCCTTGAATATATCACTACATTCCTCGAGGAACATAAGAACGAATACAATTACCAGTACATCCTGGGCAAAAGCTTCGGAAGCGTCGTCCTTTACGGCAACCGCGCCTTTGATATTACCCAGAGAGTGCTCGATGCCCTGAATAAAAAATATCAGGATGAGAAAAAATAATAAGCATGGGTTTTGCCTCAGCTTATCTTAAAGAAAAAACATTATTTCCCGAATTAATCCCAGAGGCACCCGATAAAGGAACCGGCATAATCGTAGTGGTTCCTTCCTGTAACGAGACCGGCATCGTAGATCTTCTCAACTCACTTGATACCTGTGACAGACCCCTCTGCAGTGCGGAAGTAATAATTATTGTCAATGCGCCCGGTGATGCCACGAAGGAAACTGAGGCAAATAATCTTAAAACAATATCGGATATTGATGCCTGGAGCAGAGACAACCCTGGTTGTTTTTTCAACCTGAGGGGAATAAATGTATCAGGGGCTGAAAAAGACGGGTGGGGAGTAGGGATGGCCCGGAAGACAGGAATGGATGAAGCTGTCAGAAGATTTGACGGGCTTGACAGGCCTGACGGGGTCATTGTCAGTCTCGATGCAGACTGCACTGTCGAAAAAAACTATTTTACTGCAATTGAGAACGGATTGCGTGACAGGAAGGACTGGTCGGCCTGCTCGATTTATTTTGAGCATCCGGTTTCGGGAACCGGATTCACCAGTGAAGAGTACCGGGCTGTCATCCTCTATGAACTTCATCTGAGGTATTTTTACCAGGGTCTTTTATATTCGGGTTACCCATATGCGCATCATACCATCGGCTCAGCTCTGGCATTAAAGGCACTGCTTTATGTGAAGTCAGGTGGTATGAACCGCAAAGCAGCGGGCGAAGACTTCTACTTCATACAAAAGCTTTTGCCTGCAGGCGGATTTTTTGACCTTAATTCTACTGCGGTTTATCCCTCACCCCGGAGGTCGTTAAGAGTACCTTTCGGTACTGGCGCAACAATTTCAAGGCTGACAGTTGACCCCGGCAATATGATGTCGACATATAATCTTCAGGCATTCAGTGAGCTGAAGTCATTGTTTGAAATGATTGATATGATCGGTCAACGTTCGGGCGATCCTGTGGTGATACACGAAATATTGCCGGAAGGTCTCAGGCAGTTTATTTCGCCCGGGGAATGGCAGTCAAAGATCAGTGAGATCAGGTTCAATACTGCGGGTACCGAATCATTCAGAAAGAGATTCTTTGGCTGGTTCAACATGTTCAGGATTGTAAAGTTCATGAACTTTGTTCATTCGGGGCTGTACCCGAAGAAACCTGTAGCGGAAGCTTCGCATGAACTGCTTCGGGCTCTGGGGAAAGAAACTGTAGAAATGGATGCGCCTGAGCTTCTCCGGTATTTCAGGAAGCTTGAAAGGGATTACTGATTATTTTTTCTCGTGATCCGCCTGTCTTCGCGGGGCGTAAGTATTACATAAAGATCTTCATCAGGTTTCTTCATCCTGTACTGTTCACGGGCGAACTTTTCAAGGTTCCTGTCATCGGTCCTGAGCTGATATAATTTCTTCTTGTCCTCCCCGATCCGCTGAGAGTAATACTCCCTGTCGGCCTTCAGCTTATTGAGGTTTTTCATTTCCCTGATCCTGGCTATCAGGTTATTGGAATCAAGGAACAGGACCCATAGAACGAAGATGATAAGAGTAAGAATGTATTTATTCCTGAGAACAGGCGGGACTTTATCGATGTATTTGAACCTGATCATTTCAATACAAACCTACAATATTTTTTTTAACCGCCGCTCATCAGATAGAGCATTTGTATACTATCTCCGTCATGAATTATTGTTGTGGAGTATTCTTCCTTTGGGATTAAGTTACCGTTTACCTTGACGATTCTCATCCGGAAGGAGAATTTCTTGATTTCAAGCAACCTGTCAATATTAAGCGTTTCCTCCGCAAACTCCTCTTCCCTGTTATTCAGCAGGATCTTCATTCTGGCAATTACTCAGGTTTTATTAAGCAATATTTCAAGCACCACATCAGCCTGCATATTGGCAACTATGCCCACCCCCGGTGCCAGAGGTGGCAGTTCATCAGAGATTTCCGACGATTCGTCGCCGCAAACATAGAGAGAATCATCCAGTTTCCGGCAACGTATCCGGTTGCAGTTACCCCAGCCGGCCATTCCTGATCCTACAATCAGCGGAACCAACGGCATATTTTGCTGGACCTGCTCTATAAACATTTCCTTCATATCGGATCTGTCGAATGCCTCCACAATAACATCGCAGCCTGAAAAAATTTCCCCGATATTCTTTCTGTCAATCCTGCCGGTGTGAATTTCCACATTCAGATCGGGCCTGATCCTGAGGAGGTTTTCTTTCAATGCAGCTGTTTTGGGCATGCCTACCTGATTCCTGAAGTAAAATTGTCTTGAAAGGTTCTTCTCCTCCACATTGTCGAAATCGGATATTATCAGCGTGCCAATCCCGCAACGGGCAAGCGAAGCTGCACAGTTCGAACCAAGCCCTCCGGCACCGGCAATGCCGACACTGAATCTCTTCAGTTTCTTTTCAATTTCTGCGACTGTCATTGATTATACAAATATAAATACTTTTCAGCGACCCCCAACCCCCCTGAGGGGGGCTAAGAGGGGGGAGGTCACCGCATTCTGTTATACCGGGTGCTTAATAAAGGCACTCCCCTGTCCCCCTCCCAGGGGGACCGCAGGGGGGGTTCTTTAAAGTTTTCGCGATGCTTTAAACGACCCCCCAGTCCCCCTGGGAGGGGGGAATGTCACTACATCGCCACCAAAAACTAAGTGATCAATATCATTCTAAAATTTTTTACAATAAACTACCTTTGACTAAAATTTGTTTGATATTTAATTTGATCAGAATCACAGATATGGATGTTCAGTCGATAAAAGCGCAGCACAGGCTGGTCAGAAAGTGGGATTACACATGGACCCCTCTGAGCAAAGGCTACACCGACAAGATCCTTTACATTAATGTCGGGTCTTCAGAGATCAGGGAAAAAGATGTTCCAGCCGCGATGAAGGAGAAATTCATAGGTGGAAAAGGCTATGGTCTCCGGCTACTCTGGGATGCCACGAGTCCCAAAACTAATTGGGACGATCCTGAAAATGAAATAATTATCTCGTCGGGCCCGGTGGGAGGAATAACCCAGTATTCCGGTACCGGAAAATCGCTGGTTGTCAGCATCTCACCGCAGACCGGCTCGGTGATGGACAGCAATGTGGGGGGATTCTTCGGCCCGTTCCTTAAATTCTCGGGTTTTGATGCACTTGAGTTGCAGGGCAAGTCAGACAAAGATATTATCATATTCATTGATGGCATAAATCATTATGTCGCGATCTTTGAAGCACCTTATGAAGCTACCGACAGCCATGTTCTTGCGGAGCAGCTTACTGAGATTTTTGCCGACAATGAAAGTGAGAAAAAGAATATAGGAGTGGTTTCCTCCGGCTCAGCTGCTGAGCATTCGCTTATCGGGATGCTGAACTTCAGCTTTTATGATTCAAAGAGGAAAAAAATAAGGCTGAAACAGGCAGGAAGGGGAGGCATCGGAACTGTATTCAGGAACAAGAAGATAAAAGCGCTTGTATGCAAGATCCCGGGGGTAAAGGGTAATCTTAATAATGTTGTTGATCTTGAGGCAATTATGGAAAGAGGCAGAAGGTTCAACAAGGAGATAAGGGAACTCGACGCAAAACAGTGCCAGATGCGGCAGGTTGGTACTGCTCACCTTATGGAGATCATGAACGATCACGATCTGCTTCCGGTGCAAAATTACAAATTCGGAAGTCACCCCGAGGCATACAAAATCGACTCATCGATATGGAAAAGGAATTTTACGCAGAATCTTCCCGATGGCTGCTGGATCGGCTGCAACATGTCGTGCAGCAAGGGGGTTGATGATTTCGAGATAAAAACAGGGCCTTACAAGGGTCATAAAGTGATTGTTGACGGGCCCGAGTACGAAAATGCTGCCGGACTGGGCTCAAACTGCGGAATTTTTGATCCTGACTTTATTATAGAGACCAACTTCTACTGCGACACTTACGGCATATGTACAATTACATGGGCAACGGCAACAGCCTTTATAATGGAATGCTATGAGAACGGCATCCTGAATAAGGAACGTACCGGAGGTCTTGAGCTGTATTTCGGGAATGCAGAGGCTGCCCATGAGCTTTTACATCAGGTGGCCCGCGGCGAAGGCTTTGGACTGATCGCAGGTAAGGGGGTACATAAGATGAAGGAGATCTTTGCTGCTAACGGATGGGGTGACCCTGATTTCCTGAACGACATAGGAATGGAAAACAAAGGACTTGAGTATTCGCAATATATGTCGAAGGAATCGCTTGCCCAGCAGGGCGGATTTGCGATGACAAACAAGGGGCCGCAGCACGATGAGGCATGGCTGATATTCATGGATATGGTAAATAATCAGATACCAACATTTGAAAACAAGGCTGAGGCCCTCCATTACTTTCCGATGTTCAGGACCTGGTTCGGACTGGTTGGTCTGTGTAAGCTTCCATGGAATGACGTTGAGCCTGAAAATAACGCCCGGACCGATGAACCGGCGAAAGTGCCCGAACATGTCGACAATTATGTGACAATCTATAAAGCCGTCACAGGCAGGGAATTCGACAGGAAACGGCTCATTGAGGATTCGGAGCGGGTATATAATTTTCAGAGAGTCTTTAATCTCAGGAGAGGTTTTGGTACAAGAAGATATGACAGGCAGCCATACCGCGCAGCAGGTCCCGTAACAATCGAAGAGTATGAGTCACGCGCCGAACGGTACGATAAACAGCTTAAGGAAAAGACCGGCATCGATCCTGCCGGGCTTTCGACAGTTGAAAAGATGAAGCTGACAAGGCAACACAGGGAAGGACAGTACGAGAAGCTTCTTGATGCCGTATACATTCGCCGGGGCTGGAACAATAACGGAGTTCCCACAATAGATTTCCTGAAGAAGATAGGAATGGATCTCCCTGAGGTAATTGATGTTGTACAGAATTACCAGTAGAAGAAATGCAGACACTGATCTCGATTTTGCGGTCAGAACAACTAAATATGCCTGAATGAAACATTTGCTTTTATTGTTATCAGTATCAACAGCCTTTGTCGGAGGATGTCGAAATACTCCGGCATCGAAGCAGAAAGAGGTAATAATCTTTCATGCAGGGAGCCTTTCAGTTCCCTTCAAGGAGCTTGGCGATCTTTATGAGAAACGCAATCCGGGGACCAGGATATTGCGTGAACCCGCCGGAAGTCTTGTCTGTGCGCGTAAGATCACCGAACTCAAAATGCCGTGTGATATTATTGCATCGGCCGACTATACTGTTATAAATCAGCTTCTGATACCTGATTATACCACATGGAGCGTCCGGTTTGCTACGAATGCCATTGTTATTGCTTTCCAGGAAAAGTCGAAATACTCGTCTGAAATTGACTCTTTGAACTGGCCCGACATTTTGCTCAGGAGGGATGTAAGCTATGCAAGGTCGGATCCCGATTCCGACCCATGCGGATACCGGAGCATCATGACGTTTCAGCTTGCTGAAAAGTATTATGGCAGGCCGGGACTCGCCGCCAGGCTTGAAGAAAAGGACAGGGATTTCATCAGACCGAAGGAAGTTGATCTGGTTGCACTTGTCGAATCGAACGCTGTGGATTACATGTTCCAGTACAGGTCGGTTGCGATCCAGCACAACCTTAAGTACATCGAACTTCCCGACGATATTAACCTCGGAAATCCGGAAAAGGAAAGCGTTTATCAGTCAGTTTCGGTCGATGTGACAGGCAATACGCCGGAGAGTACCGTTACTATGAAGGGAGACTATATAAATTACAGCCTGTCGGTTTTGACTCAGGCGCAAAACAAAAAAGGAGCTGAGGATTTTGTATCATTCCTTCTTTCTGAAGAGGGAAGGAATGTATTTCTGAAAGATGGTCAGAAACCGATATATCCGCCAATATCTGACCAACCGGAAATGGTTCCCGCGTCTATCCGAAAGTTACTGGGGACAGCAAAACCGCTTTGAGTTATGTTCAAGAATACGCCATTCAGCTGGATTCTGCTGTTCCTGTCGTCTCTTGTGCTGCTCTTCATTCTGGCTCCACTTACAGGCATGTTTCTCAAAACAACCGGATCGGAGCTTCTTACGACAATTAGCGACAGGGAGGTCCTCGACAGTATCTGGGTCACGTTATGGATTTCATTCACAATAACACTTATTTTCTCGCTTGGAGCAATACCCCTTTCGTGGCTGCTGGCACGAAAGGAATTTCCGCTTAAAAGTGTGGTTCAGGGAATCATTGACCTGCCGGTCGTACTGCCGCATACAGCTGCCGGGATCGCGATCCTGGGATTCATTTCGCGGGACGGGTTTCTTGGCAAGGTTGCCGATTCGGTCGGGCTCACACTGATAAACCATCCGGGCGGGATCGCCCTGGCAATGGCATTTGTAAGCCTGCCTTTCCTGATTAACGCAGCGCGTGACGGGTTTGCCTCTGTTCCGGAAAGGCTCGAAAAAGCCGGACTTACACTGGGAGCGAACAGGACAAGAGTTTTCTTCACCATTTCACTTCCCCTTGCATGGAGAAGCATTGTGACAGGCTTCATAATGATGTTTGCCAGGGGAATGAGCGAGTTCGGAGCAGTTGTGATAGTTGCATACCATCCGATGACTGCACCTGTACTTATTTACGAAAGGTTCAGCTCTTTCGGGCTTAAATATGCCCGGCCGGCTTCGGTAATTTTTATTATAATTGCCCTCTCAATATTTATTCTTCTCAGGCTGCTTTCGACAAGAAGAAAAGAGACTCATCCTGCAAGAGATGCTGAGACTTAAGAACATAAGCAAGAAGCTGGGAGCTTTCGCTCTTACGGGAATAAACCTTGAAATTCCCGATGCGGCTTATTATGTCCTGCTCGGCAGGTCGGGTTCGGGCAAGACGCAGCTTCTTGAGCTGATTGCCGGTCTGACAGTGCCCGATTCGGGCGAGATCTGGTTTGATGATGTTAATCTCACCCGGAAAAGGATTCAGGATCGCAGGATCGGGCTTGTTTTCCAGGACTACGCGATCTTTCCGAATATGACAGTGAGGGGGAATATTGCTTACCCGCTCCATCCGCTCAGGCTGCCGGCGAAGGAGGTCGGGCTGAAAGTAAACCAGATAGCCGGGGAACTGAATATCTCGCATCTCCTTGACCGCTTCACGCAGAATCTTTCGGGTGGCGAACTTCAGCGCGTTGCGCTCGCCCGTACGCTTATCGTTTCGCCGCGGCTTCTTCTTCTCGACGAACCGATGGCTTCCATCGATGCAAGCCTCAAGGATGATATCAAGCGAACCCTGCGCCAGCTTAATCGTAAAGGCCTTACGATCGTTCATGTGACGCATGATTACCGTGAAGCGATCAGCCTTGCTTCAAGGGTGGGTGTGATACACAACGGACGTATGATACAGGAGGGCATCCCTGATGAGGTATTTGGGCGTCCGGTCAACAAATTTGTTGCGCGGTACGCTGGAATTAGAAATTTCTTCAGGGTGAATTTCTCCGGCGGAAACGACAGCTGCAAGGCCTGCATGAACGGAAATATGTTATTTAACATATCCGGCAATGACCTCATGGGGGAAGGACTTCTTCTCATAAAAAGTGAGGATATAACAATACACGATTCGGAACCTGCAAACAGCTTCGATAACTGTATCAGGGGAACCGTCGCAGAGATAAATCCCTCGGAGTATGGCATGGAGATCCTGTTTGATGCAGGGGAGCGATTTTATGTTGATATTGCTTCAAATGATTTCAGGTCACTTAATATAAGGGAATCTTCGCAAGCATGGATTACTTTCCCGCGGGAAGCCGGAATTCCGCTTCAGGGGAATCAGTAGCATAGAATTATAATGATTGTAATTTTGCATGAATAGTAACTGAGTGATGAGCAACAATACAAAAGAGACAAAATCCAAAGTGATGATAACTCTGGAAGAGGCCTTTGCGATTGTCATGGATTCATCCTTTTCGACAGGGAGCGAACGAATTCAGTTCACTCGTTCCCTGAACCGGATCCTGGCTGAGGATGTCATCAGCGATGTTGATATGCCTCCATTTGATAAGGCAACTGTTGATGGCTTTGCGTGCAGAAGGACCGATCTTGGAAGTGAATTGGATGTGATAGAAACAATCCCTGCCGGGAAATGGCCCGAAAAAAAGGTCGGCAGTATGCAATGCTCGCGGATAATGACCGGTGCTGCCATACCGGAGGGATCTGACTGCGTAATAATGGTCGAGGACACAGGAATTGTTGCTCCTGAAAGAATAAGGTTTACAGGTAACTATACAAAAGAGAATATCGCTCTGAAAGGTGAGGATGTAAGGAATGGTGACATTGTACTTAAAGCCGGCTGTATGATAAGGCCACAGGACATTGCCGTCATGGCAACGGTGGGAAGCACAACTGTGACCGTCGGCAGGATGCCTGACATTGCGGTCATCAGTACGGGATCTGAGCTTGTTGAACCGTCCGAAATCCCCGGCATTTCCCGGATAAGGAACAGCAATTCCTGGCAGCTGATGGCACTTATTGAACGCGCAGGTGCAAACGGCAGATATTATGGGATTGCCAGGGATAACGAGGAAGAAACCTTTAAACTTGTATCGCAGGCTATTGCTGAAAATCAGATAGTTCTGATTACCGGTGGAGTTTCGATGGGAGATTTTGATTTTGTGCC
>JBAVOD010000226.1:0-2482 GCA_049691735.1 Bacteroidales bacterium | reverse complement strand
AAAGTTAACAACGTATTGTCATGATAGCTGGTGTGCAAAATAAATTGTATCGAGACTTAAGTTGACGCGCATGCCATTTGGGGGCAGGGTACAGGGGGCAGTCAATAAATGTAAGGAATTATCATTTTGACAACTTTCCTGTATTCAGGATATTCTTCAGGAAATGTTTGTGCCAGTATTGTCTCCTCTTGTTTTGCTTTCCATATCAATCCTAAAGAGAGAAAGATGCTCCAGCCCCAATACAATTGAAGTTCCAAGGAAAGCTATTATCGCTCCGGTGTATTGCGGGTGTCTATTTAATCTTTATCAACATAATAATTGGATTATCAGTTTCCTTAACCGAAAGTGCAAACTTTTCAAGTTGCTTTTTCTTTTCAGAGTAAAGAGGTTTTAATGTTTTAAAATCATTGGATATTACATACTGTTTTAATTTAATGGCGTCTATCCATGCTACCATAGTTGAATTGTCTTTTACTGTTCTGGGCCATATGTTTGGTCCTGCATCAAAATCATTGATTAGTTCAGTTTCCGGATCGAACAATGCACTGAAATTTCCATTTTTTGATCCGATGTAAGATAAATCTTCAGTCTCACCTTCCCAGGGTATTACGAATTCATAGTAAATGAAGCTGCCAAATTCAAAAAGATTCATGGGAGTTAAAAAGTTATTCATAATAAATTTGGCGTCATTCTCTTCTCTTTTGGCAGGAGTTAATCTCAACTTGCCAACATCTAAAATTAAATGTGGCTCAAATCCTTTATTTTTATAGGAATAAACAGTATCAGAATAGATTTCCTTTTTAATCAGATCCCCATTGAACCTGTAAAAAATGTTCTCTCCCATATAAGCCACATTAGGAACCGTTCTTTTCCACGGATACTTGTTTGGGAATTTTTTTATAATATTTCCAATCGTGTCAATAAGGATGAAACTATTTTCAGTAGTCCCCATATGATTTTGAAAATAGCACAGAATCCCATCATCAGAAAACTTAAAGTTAAAAGCACCAGTGATCGGAGTTTTGAAAGTCCTTAGTACTTTACCGTTTTTGTTAAAGACCAGAAACTTTTGCTGCCAACCATCAGCTACATAAATTGAACCCGTTTTGGGATTAATGTCAACATCGTGAGCGATAGTAAACTCATTTGGTCCCCTGCCAATTGTGCCGATTTTTGTAACAAAGGAACCATCATAGCGGAACATATTAATATCTGCAAAGTATTGGATCAGGAAAAAATCTTTTGCGAAGATTATATTTCTGATACTTTTAATTACACATTCCGGAGAAGTTTCCAGAGGAATGTATTGCATATCAGCAACCCCAATTTCAGAAAGCTTAAGAACTTTCTTCTCAGGAAGTTTTTTTAAATCTAACTTAATTGGTTGACATTCAGTTTCTATCGTAAGCAGAAAGCTGCCTGCCAGGATGAATAGAACTGGCAGGAATCTTGATGAAGATTGAAAATTTGTTTTCATTTTGAGTTGATTAGGTTATATCGTTTCAGAAATGACAGGAAAGTTCTATTGGGATAATCTGTCACGGACTTGATGCAAGCCGGCCATTGTGCAAGGTAAAACTTCATGCCTGGCAATACATGCCACATGAAGTCCTCTTTATTATTGTTAGTTCTTATCTGGATTTTCTTCTATAGTCCATTCCATGCGAATTGATTTAACAATTCCAATTTCTTTTGGATTAAAGTCGATATCAGGCCTACCCGGATTATTTCCTCCTACAGCTACAAACACCTCTTGAGTGGGCCTTATTTCTTCTTTAATGATGTCATTATCTCTGATATAAGTTATTGCATCGTCCAAAAAGACAATTGAATTTAACTTTATCAATTTTATATCTGATGATCTGGCGATTAAAAAAGCTCTTTCTTTAGCGTCTTCAACTGCTTTGGTAATAGCAAGTTGCCTCAATTGAGATTTTTGTTTTTCAGATAATTTAAAGCCAATTGAATAATTTAGGACCAAAGAATCAGTTGTGAATGCGGTTAACAATTTCTTTGATATTTCAGGAGAATAGGGGGATTCGATTATTAAAGATATGTTGCCATTAAAACCGGTTTTGGTGTTCTTGCCGTTAACATATTCTTGCCTTTCGTTTATTGTCATATTGTTTGTTTTAATTAAATCATTACTGATATTCTGTTTTAGGATAGAAGATCTGACTTTATCCATTTTGGCCAGTAATTTATTCTGACAATCGGAGTAATTCTCAGACTCGGATTTAACATTAACTGAAGCATAAATTATTTCCGGAATCTGCTTTAGAATAGCAGTTCCTTTGACAAGTAAAGTGTTATCCTTTACTTCGGGGGTGCCTAACTGTCCCTTTGTTGAATTTGATAGAATGAATAGTCCGGTCAGAATAATAATTATAGTTTTCATTGTCAAATTATTAAGAATTGATTTGAAATTATGTTTCGTTAAATCATAGATAGTCATCGAATTAACCATAACTTGCTTTTATGG
>JBAVOD010000225.1:0-3964 GCA_049691735.1 Bacteroidales bacterium | reverse complement strand
AGGCTGGATAGATTATCTGAAGCTTCAGGCCAGGCGCCAGAATATTTTCGAAGGGCAAATGATGCAGTTCAATGATTCACGATCTGCAGGCACAGGTATTGTTACTGAATTCACAATAAAAAGCAATATTGACGGGACAATGATCTGGGATATTACGGATCAGTTTAATCCTGAAGTGATCCGGTTTGTCAGATCCGGGCAAAATATAACTTTCAGATCAGCAACTGACAGCCTCAGGACTTTTGTTGCATTCACATCAGATAATATTGGTACGCCAGAAATAAAAGCAACGGCTGTTCCGAACCAGAACCTCCATGGGTCGGAACCTGCTGATATGGTCATAATAACCCACACTTCATTCCTGAATTATGCCCGCGATCTTTCAGAATTTCATCTGACCCGCAGTAGCATTACCTCGCTCGTGGCAACAACACTGGAGATTTACAATGAGTTCTCGGGCGGAGTGCCTGATATTGCTGCCCTCAGGAATTTTGTAAGGATGAAGTTCCTTAAGCAGAGAGGAACAGCTCATCCGCTCAGGTACCTTCTTCTGTTTGGCGATGGCTCTTTTGAAAACAAAAAGCTTCCCCCGGAAAATCCGAATTTCATACCTACCTGGCAGACACAGAATTCAAACATCTATGTATCTTCATTTACATCCGATGACTTCTTTGCCCTTCTTGAGGATGGCGAAGGTGAGATGACAGGTACAGAAGATGTCGGCACAGGCAGGCTTCCGGTTTCAGATACTACTGAGGCAGCCATCGCAGTTGCAAAAATAAAGGCATACATGACCGGTTATGGTGACTGGAACAATGTGGTCTGTCTTGTAGCCGATGATGAGGATGGAAATACTCACATGTCGGATGCCGAGGGGCTTGCCGGTATGCTTGCCGACAGCGTTCCATGGGTGAATACTGACAAGATATATTTTGATGCCTATAAACAGGTAACATCCCCGACAGGCCAGTTTTACCCGGAGGTTACTGAAGCAATAAACACCAGGGTAAACGAAGGTGCCCTTATATTTAACTACATCGGACACGGAAATGAGACCGGACTTGGTCATGAGAGAGTGCTTACAACATCTGATATAGGTCAGTGGAAGAACGGATCAAAACTTCCGCTGTTTATTACGGCTACATGCGAATTCAGCAGGTTCGACGATATAAACATCAACTCTGTAACCGGAGAGATATCGGAAAAAAGCTCAGCGGGTGAAAAAATTCTCCTCGCTCCCGGAGGTGGAGGTATAGGATTGATGTCGACCACCAGGCTTGCTTATTCAGCCCCGAATTATACCCTCAACAGGAATATCATTGATGTGGCGTTTGATATGGATCAGGATGGGAATGCCCTTTGTCTGGGAGATATAATCAGGCTCGCAAAGAACAGGTCAGGAAGCAATGTCAACAAAAGAAATTTCGTCCTCCTCGGCGATCCGGCAGTCAGGCTTTCCTGGCCATGGCACGGAAAGGTAATAACCGATTCGATAAACAACACCCCTGCAAGCGAAGGTGCCGACACCCTGAAAGCCCTTTCGATGATCACTGTAAAAGGCCATCTGGAGGACAATAAGGGGCAGGCATGCCCGGATTTCAACGGTATTGTCGCGTCGCTGATCTATTCACAGCCGTCTGAAATCGAAACACTGGCAAATGATGGTGGCGAGAAGATGAAGTTCATGCGATACGACAATATCCTGTACAAAGGGGAAACTGTCGCAGCCAATGGCAGGTTCGAATTTACTTTCATGGTCCCGCGCGAAATCGATTATACTTTCGGTAAGGGCAAAATAATTTATTATGCTTATGAAGGAGAACGCGACTTCAGGGGCAGCCTTGACGATATCATTGTCGGAGGATTTTCAGGCGAAGTCAGACCGGATACGACCGGGCCGGCGATAAAGATATTCATGAACGACACCCTTTTCCGCGACGGAGGGATGACCGACAGGGATCCAAAGCTTCTGGCTGTCATCAGCGATGCCGGGGGGATCAATGCATCAGGTGCAGGGATCGGACATGATCTAATATGCTGGCTTGACGGTGACAGATCGGGCTATACCAGTCTGAACAGCTTCTTTGAGAATGCACCCGGCAGCTATAGCAGCGGAATTGTTTCCTACCCTTTTCACAGCATCTCCGCCGGCCGGCATACAGTTACTCTCAAGGCCTGGGACAATTATAACAATTCATCTGAAAAGTCACTCAGTTTTCGTGTTGAAGAAAACGGCTCATTCATAATCAATAACTTAATTAACTATCCAAATCCCTTCAGCGAGAAGACCCGAATAACAGCCGGACACAACAGACCAGGCAATGAAATTGGAGTTACGGTCGAAATTTTTAGTGTGGAGGGCAAAAAGATAAAGGTCATTAAAACAATTTCTTCAACGTCCGGTTATCTCATAGATCCTGTAGAATGGGACGGCACTGCCGGAAACAACAGGAAAGTGGCTGAAGGGATCTATCCATACCGGGTGACTTTAAGGTTATCAACAGGAGAAACTGCCAGTATCTCAGGACGATTGATCATTTATTAACAGGTACACAATAAGTGGCTTATTTAATTGTTTTATATTTGCTAATCCATAATAAGATAATTATCAGCATGAAGACCAAAACGGCTGCCCTCTTCCTATTCGCGTTGGTTATTACCGGCGTTCCTGAACTTTATTCCCAGGATCTTAATGCAATACAAACAGTGGTCCCATTCCTTACAATATCGCCCGATTCAAGGGCAGGGGCTATGGGTGATGCGGGAGTCGCAACTTCACCTGATGTTTACAGCCAGCACTGGAATCCTGCAAAATATGCATTTATTGACGGCAAGAGTGGAGTTGGAATATCGTATTCACCGTGGCTTCGTAACCTCGTTCCTGATATAAACATTGCATATCTCACTGGTTATTACAGGATCGACAAAAAACAGGTTGCAAGTGCAAGCCTCCTCTATTCATCGCTTGGGGATGTGCCCTTCACAGATGATTTCGGAAACCTTGACCGTATCTTTAAACCCAATGAGCTCGCTTTTGACCTCGGATATTCAAGGATTTTAACTGAAAACTTTTCAGGAGGTATTGCATTCAGATTTATATATTCCAACCTCACAGGCGGCACCTATTCGGGGGGAGAAGCAACCAAACCCGGCATTTCGTATGCAGCTGACGTTTCAGGATATTACAGGAAAGATATCATGATCTCCGACAAGGATGCTGAAATAGGGTTTGGAGTGAATTTCTCAAATATAGGTTCCAAAATGAGCTATTCTGACGGTCAGACCTCGGATTTTATCCCGATGGACCTCAGGGTGGGTACGGCAGGCACTATCAAACTCGACAACTACAATAAGCTCACTCTTGCACTCGATCTGAATAAACTGCTGGTACCTACTCCCCCGATATACAACTCCGACATGGAAATAATTTCAGGCAGGGATCCGAATGTATCTGTCCCGGCAGCAATTTTCCAATCATTTTATGATGCTCCGGGGGGATTCAAGGAGGAGATTCACGAAATAACATATTCGATCGGTACCGAGTACTGGTATAACGATCAGTTTGCCCTGAGAGGAGGCTATTTCAACGAGAATTCCACTAAAGGCAACCGCAAATATTTCACTGCAGGTGCAGGATTCAGGTTCAAGGGATTTACAATTGATTTCTCATACCTGATGCCCACCACTTCTAACCATCCTCTTGCAAGGACGCTCCGGTTTTCTCTTTCATTTGACATGAATTCGCTGAAGCCGGTTGCTCCGACTGCTTCGAGATGAACATACGGATAGGCCAGGGAATCGATTTTCATCGTCTCGGACCGGGCCGCAAATTATGGCTCGGGGGGGTAATAATACCTTTTGAATACGGTTGTATTGCGCACTCCGACGGCGATGTGCTGCTTCACTCAATATGCGATGCAATGCTGGGCGCCGCCGGTTTAAAAGATATCGGTTTCCATTTCCC
>JBAVOD010000224.1:0-20122 GCA_049691735.1 Bacteroidales bacterium | reverse complement strand
GTCAAGAGCTACATTCTCATTGAAAGGATACTCCGATCCGTCACCGACATCATAAACACGTTCTGTCAGAAGACTGTCGGCCTTTACCTGAACAGTCAGCCTGACAAGGATTGGACTATTTTCAGTTGGCGTTGATTTAGTCCGGTCAAGCATCCATTTTCCTGAAAAGTCATTCTTCTGGCCGAAGGATGATAAGCTGAATAGCATCAAAACTGAAGCTGTCAGCATAAACGTTGTAAACTTTTTCATGATTCCCTTGATTAAAATTGAGTTTTAGTAAGTAATATTATATTGTTATTAATCAGTTGATTCCATTAATTCCCGGCTTTATTTTACTCTCAGCTGCCGAGACGATCCTGGGTATCCGCCTTCCCCTGGTCTCTTCCTTTTTGGCATCATTCAGCCACCCGATGAATGTTTTTTTTACTGAGTCGGAGAAATTCATGAAATTCATGTGTGCCGTTTCATTCTTCATAAGCGCTTCAAGAAGGTCTACCGGAATTTCCGGTTCGCCTGATACCCTGTTGTCATAAACCAGATCCGGTCTGCTGAGGACCTCGCTATAAATCCTGAGGCCTGCCTGTGTCATCAGGCCCTCCTTCTTAAGTTTCTCCACCCTTTCGACGTTGTATTTTGACCAGCGGCTCCCCATACGCCTGGGTGTGTACCATCTCAGATAATAATCGTCATTGATCCTTTTGATCTTCCCGTCTATCCATCCGAAACAAAGAGCTTCCTCGACTGAATCGGGATAAGCAATGCATTGCCTGCCGGTCTTCTTTTTATAGTAAATTATCCAGATCCCTTCCGTGGAAGTACTGTTCTGTTCCAGCCACCGCCGCCACTCTTCCCGGTCCCTGAAATAAAGTTCCATTATTTTCAGGTCAATTCCCGATATCAACCTTCACAGCAGCACCCTTAAGGCCTTTCGATTCAGCTTTGAGAGTAAATGCTCCCGATGCTCCCTTTTCGGCTTTGAGGATCACCAGGCACATACCGTTAAATGCTTTCCGGTATGAAGCCTGGAAAGGGTCATGGCTGGTTGCGTCGCCATTATCAACGGCAACAATACCGGCCGGTCCGTCGACAGTGAAATTGACCAGGTTTCCGGTGCGTGGAACCATTAATCCGTTCCTGTCTTCAACCCTGATTGTAATGAACACCAGGTCAGTCCCGTCATTTCTTATCTCCTGGCGGTCAGCAGTTGCAGAAAGCTGCGAAGGCTTTCCGGTAGTGACCACCTCATCCTCAGCCCATTTTGCTCCATTCTTATAAGCAATAACCTTTAATTCGCCCGGTTGATATACAACATCATCCCACTTCAGCCTGTACTCAAACTTGCCTTTTGTCTTTTTACCCAGCGATTTGCCATTAAGGAACAGTTCGGCCTCATTACCCGATGTGTAAACGTGTACCGGGGTCACAAGACCTTTTCTTTCAGGCCAGTTCCAGTGGGGGAGGATATGTGCCATCGGCAGATCGGGTCTCCATTTAGACTGGTAAAGCCAGAACCTGTCTTTTTTGAAGCCGGCCAGATCGATGATCCCGAAATAGCTGCTTCTCGACGGGACTTCTTTAACATTCTGCTTGTCAAGCAATTTTCTGGTCATTTCATATCTTCTTGTTCCCGGTATCAGGCCTGTCAGATCTCCGCCGTATGGCGTCGGTTCCCCGAGGTAATCGAAGCCGGTCCATACAAACTCGCCGAACACTCCCGGGTATTTATCCTGCATCTCCCATTGCTGATCGGCCGTAGATGCCCATGCGGGATATGCCAGGTCGTATGATGATATCTGGAAAATACCCTTGCCCGGAAGATTATTGTCGAGGTCGCCCTGTACTACCGGGAAAAAGTATTCGCCCCTTGAGCTTACTGTTGATGCCGACTCGCTCGAATGGAAAGGCAGGTTATCGTTGTCTTTCAGCGCAAAGAAGGCATCATACCTGTAGAGCCTGTAATTGATGCCGAAAACATCGACTGTTTTCTGGAATCCGTTCGTTCCCGACTCGTCCCAGTTGCATGCGACGGTTACCGGGCGGGTATTGTCTTCCGTTTTAACTATTGACCTGAGCCTGTCGGAAAGAGCAGGATTATTTTGGTCATTCACTTCGTTGCCGGTGCTCCATATGAATACCGACGGATGATTCCGGTCGCGTCTCACCATAGCCCTCAGGTCCTCATCATGCCAGGCATAGAACAGTTTATTGTAATCATTTCTTTTTTTTGGTGTCTTCCAGGCATCGAATGCCTCATCTTCGACCAGGAATCCCATCCTGTCGCAGAGATCCAGCAATTCGGGTGCAGGAGGATTGTGGCTTGTTCGGATCGCGTTGCAGCCCATCTCCCTGAGTATCTCAAGCTGGCGCTCTGCAGCCCTGGTGTTGAATGCTGCTCCCAGAGCACCAAGATCGTGGTGGTTGCAGACTCCCTGTACAGGCACTTTTTTGCCATTGAGCAGAAATCCGTCGCGCGGAGTAAAATTGAGGGTCCTGAATCCGAAGTTGGCCTCGTAAGTATCTGTTATCGTGTTGCCGTTCAGGACTGTCACCACTGTCCTGTACATCTGCGGATCATCCAGATTCCAGAGAACGGGATTACTGACCGGAATATCAAGTCTGAAGATGTGTTCCCCCTCAGCCTGAAGAACTGCCGCCGGCGTCACCGATTCTGCAACGGGGGATAGCGCTGCAACCCCTTTTTCATTCAGTTTGTAAACAGAAGCTTTTATTGCGACCGGAACCGGCTCACCGAGATGGCTTTCAACTTCAGCTTCCACGCTCAGGATGCCTCTTTCTTTCTTTATTTCAGGGGTAGAACAGTAAACGCCGTTGTATGAGATATGAAGTGGCGAGGTCTTTACAAGCCATACATTCCTGTAAATTCCCGCTCCGGGATACCATCGTGAATCCCACTTCTTTGTATCGAGCCTTACTGCGATCAGGTTATCACTTCCGGCCTTTATATACGGAGTCAGGTCAAGCCTGAAAGAGGTGTATCCGTAAGGCCATCCGCCTACAAAATCACCATTCAGCCAGACCTCTGAGTATGCCATCGCACCGTCAAAATCGATATATATTCTTTTCCCCTTGTCGTTTTCATCAATGGTGAAATGCTTTCTGTACCAGCCGATACCTTTCCAGGGCAGAAGTCCTGTGTTGTTTTCCAGGGTGTCGCTGAAAGGGCCTTCTATAGCCCAGTCATGGGGCAGATCAAGAGTACGCCAGCTGTCATCCCTGGCTGAGGGAAGCTGGAGTCCCTCAGGTTCCCTGTCGAAAGCAACGGCATCAGTCTTTGAATTGAAGAATTTTATGAATTTCCATCCCTGGTTAAATGACTCACGCGACCTCGGGGAGTTTTGCGCCTGCAGTGAATTACATGTCCAGGTTATTATAGCCGTCAAAACAAAAAAACATAGTATTCGTTTCATGGGACACAGATAAGTTAGTTTTCTAAAGTAAAGATTTTTTTTTGAAATAGCGATGAGAATTCATCGAAAGCCGCGGTACGCCATGCCGGTGAGAGTTTTAAATCAGGCCGGGGGTGGAACTATCTATGGAATTTCTTTCTACTTTTACCCCTTGCTTGATCTGAAACAGTAATAAATGACAACTTCCTTCCGCCAGTTAATTTTAATGACCGGTTTATTGTGTTCCATAATACCTGCCGGTGGCCAGTACATTGCACCTGAAATGAAAAAATTTACCAGGCAGGATACCCTTAGGGGTTCAATAACTCCTGAACGTGCCTGGTGGGATCTTACATATTATCATCTCAACATCACTGTCAACCCTTCCGATTCTTCGATTTATGGAAGCAACACAGTTTTTTACAGGGTGATCTCAGGAGCTGATGTAATGCAGATCGACCTGCAGCCTCCGTTAAACCTTCAGAAAGCTATTCAGAACGGCAGGGCTCTTGATTATCAAAGGGAAGGAAATGTATACTGGATACGAATGGCAGAGACACAGGTGCCCGGCAGGATATATTCGCTGCTGCTGGAATACGGCGGAAAACCTAAAGTTGCAAAACGGCCTCCATGGGATGGAGGTATAACATGGCAAAAGGACAGCAAAGGTCTTCCATTCATAGCATCAGCATGCGAGGGAATAGGAGCCAGCATCTGGTGGCCCTGCAAAGACCATTTTTATGATGA
The DNA here is from genome assembly GCA_049691735.1 of Bacteroidales bacterium. Taxonomy (GTDB): domain Bacteria; phylum Bacteroidota; class Bacteroidia; order Bacteroidales; family VadinHA17; genus LD21. Next base: position 15,968 of record JBAVOD010000224.1, on the reverse strand, counting down.
GCCCGACAGCATGCTCATAAGCGTTACAGTACCGTCAAATTTAATGGATGTTTCAAACGGCAGGCTCAGGAGTGTTGTTAAGAACAAGGGCAAAACAACCACTTATAACTGGTTTGTCGGAAATCCCATAAGCAATTACTGCGTTGATATTAATATTGCCGATTATGCACATTTTTCTGACGTGTACGACGGGATCAAAGGGAAGCTCGACTGCAACTATTACGTTTTGAAGGAAGATCTTGAAAAGGCAAGGATCCAGTTTAAACAGGCTCACCTGATGCTGGCTGCTTTTGAACACTGGTTCGGACCATATCCATTCTATAATGACGGGTACAAGCTCGTGGAAGCCCCTTACCTGGGTATGGAGCATCAGAGCTCAGTCACCTACGGCAACGGGTTCAAAAACGGCTACCTCGGCACCGATCTGAGCGGAACAGGCTTGGGAGACAAGTTCGACTTCATCATAATACATGAATCGGGACATGAATGGTTCGGCAACAGCATTACCTGCGAAGATCCTGCGGATCTGTGGGTGCACGAGAGCTTTACTAATTACTCGGAGAGCCTTTATGTTGAATATTACTACGGGAAGGAGGCCGGTAGTGAATATGTTCTCGGATGCAGGAAGAATATAAGGAATGACAGACCGATCGTCGGCATATACAACGTGAATTTTGAGGGATCGGGCGACATGTATTACAAGGGTGGAAATATGCTGAACACACTCAGGTATATTATAGGCGATGATGAGAAGTGGAGGAGCATACTTCTCGGACTTAACAGGGACTTTTATCACCAGGTAGTAAAAGGGTCACAGATTGAAAACTACCTCAGCGAGAAAACGGGACTTGACCTGAAACCATTTTTCGACCAGTACCTCAGGGATGTGAGGATCCCGGTATTTGAGTACTATGTTCAGGACAGGAAACTTAATTTCAGGTGGAATAACTGCGTGAGAGGGTTTAATATGCCGGTGAGAGTAAAGATATCAGGCGTTGAGAAATATTTAACCCCGACACTGGCTTTCAGTTTAATCGATCTCGATGCTGATACTGTGGCGGTTGTGGTTGATCCCAATATCTATGCAGCGACCCTGAACATGACAGGAAAGTGATCCGGTAAGGGCGGGGAGCAGTGAGTGTCTTCTGTAAAATTGTGTAAATTTCAGATGCATTAAACTACCTACGGTGATGAAAAATTTTTTGATAGCCTGCTTATTATTTTGCGTCTTCCTGACAGCTTCATTTTCCCAGGGAAAACCGTTCCTGTCCGATATCCGGTCATATATTGAAAACACATCCATGTATGAGCTCAACCAGAAGGAAGGGCACACACCTCTTATCCCATTTTCCTCAGTCGCCGAAGCGCTTGAAAATAATCCAGGCACGGCCTCTTCCTGGTTGACACTTAACGGCATCTGGAAATTCCATTATTCTGATACACCAGACCTTGTTCCGGCTGACTTCTTTGAAGTAAATTTTAACGACAGATCCTGGGACACCATCAGGGTACCATCAAACTGGGAGATGAAAGGCTTCGGCGATCCGTTGTTCAGGAATGTGACAACTCCCTTTAAGCCCGATCCGCCCCGTACACCAAGGGAGTACAATCCATCAGGGTCGTACAGGAGGACTTTTAGTCTTCCCGCTTCCTGGAAAGATAAAGAAGTATTCCCTAGAATGGAGAAAACAGCATCGGCTTCATTCGTCTGGATCAACGGCAGGGAAGTGGGGTATAATGAGGGAGGGCAGGAGCCTGCCGAGTATGACATCTCGGATTACCTCAAACCCGGGGAAAATACAATTGCAATTGTAGTCATTAAGTATTCAGATGGTTATTATCTTGAGGATCAGGATTACTGGCGGCTGGCAGGGATCTTCGACGACATCTGGCTTTTTGCTGCCCCGAAGGTACATATCTTCGACTGGGTAGCTGCTACCGATCTTGACGATTCATATACCAATGCGAAGCTGGATCTGTCGGCAGACGTCACGAATTATTCTGTCAGGGAGAAAAAAGGCTTCATACTGAAAGCAACGATCTATGACCGGAAGAAAAAGCCGGTCAGGACCTTGTCGTCTGAAACATTTTCGGTTCCACCCGGCGGAAAGTTCAATGTAAAGCTTTCCGGTTTTTTCAACAATCCTGCAAAATGGTCGGCCGAGTCACCTGACCTCTATCATCTTACACTCGAACTTCTGGATAATGACGGGACTACCCGTGAGGTCATTGCAGGCAGATTCGGATTTAAGGAGACAGAAATAAGAAATCAGGTATTTTACATAAACGGTGTTCCCGTTAAACTCAACGCGATCAACAGCCACATGCAGCACCCGGTGCTTGGTCATACAATGGACGAAGCCACCATCAGGAAAGATCTTACAATATTGAAGCAGTTCAACATAAATTGTGTCAGGACGTCACATTACCCGCCGGTAATCAGATACCTTGAACTGGCTGATGAATACGGGATGTATATTATAGACGAGACCGGCGACGAGTCGCACGCGACTGAATATATCTCGAAGGACAGCAGCTGGGAGGGCATGTATCGTGAAAGAGCGCGTAAAATGGTTTTACGCGACAGAAATCATCCGTGTATTCTTTTCTGGAGCGCCGGAAATGAGAGCGGCGAAGGGGATAACATCTGCGCCGTGATCGATGAAGGAAAGAAATATGACAAAACGCGGTACTGGATGTATGGCGGTAACGCATTCAGCCACCGTTGCGAAGATATAATCGGCCCCCGCTACCCGGTGATCATGGAGCTTCTGACAAGCGTTTATAATGTTCCTCCCGCAGATGATCCGCGACCTTCATTCCTCGACGAGTACCTTGCAGTTACTGGTAATGGCGGCGGAGGGCTCGACGATTACTGGGATGTGTTTTACAGCCATCCGAGAAGCATGGGAGGGGCTATCTGGGATTTCGTAAGTACCGGAATTCTGGAGAAGATCAGGAGATTGAAAGATTCATCCGCTAATGACGTCCAGGTAAATGTGATGGGAAGGGCAAAACTCGTTCCGGGAGTTTCCGGCAACGGCATCGATCTTAATGGCCACGACCAGTGGGTTGAAGTGTACCGTGACAGTGCTCTTGAGATCAGCGGCGACAGACTGACCGTGACCTTCAGGGTATTCCCCGGGCCGCTCAGCAGCTCATCAGGTACTTACATTACCAAGGGCAACTGGCAGTTCGGCATTCACCAGACCGGCAGTGATTCGCTTGAATTCTACGTGACCACGGTCCGGAAGGTATCGGTGAGGATCGGTTTGCCCGGAGACTGGGAAAACAACTGGCATCACGTGACGGCAAATTACGACGGTTCGGCAATTTACCTGACTGTTGATGATTCGGAAAGCGAACACCGGCCTCTTTCAGGAAATATAATGAACACTCCTTATCCGGTGAATATCGGAAGGAATGCTGAGATCCACGGGCAGGAAACCTCGGTTTATATATGTGATGCGATAATTGATAATGTAGGTATCTTTTCGAGACAGATCACACCGGCTTTTCTGACAGACCCGACTGAGGGTTTGAAGCATCAGGCCGCTCTCTGGCTCGATTTTGAAGATATCACCGACGAAGGGACATTCTACAGTTATGGCATAGGTGCCAGAACTTATGGTTCAATATGGCCCGACCGCCGTCCGCAGCCCGAGATGTGGCAGATGAAGAAATCGGCCCAGCCTGTGAAAGTAAACCTGGTCTCGGCTGAAAGGGGAGAGGTAAAAATAACAAACCGTTTCCTGTTCACAAGTCTCGTTGATCTTGATGCCAGGTGGTCTCTTCAGGCTGGCAGTGAAATAATTCAGCAGGGAGTCCTTAATCTGAATACCAGGCCGCAAAGCAGCGAGATCATCGCGATACCCTTTGTCAAACCGGAGATCATGGAAGGGGTTGAATACAGGTTGCTGGTGAGCTTTCTGCAGAAAGAAAAGACACTCTGGTGCGAGCCGGGTTTTGAGGTAGCCTGGGACCAGCTTGATCTTCCCTGGTACAGGGCAGCCCCCGAAAGCGAAGATAGCGCCGGACCTGCTGTCAGCTTTGAGGATAAAGGTCCTCTACTCGAACTAAAGGGCGGGGATTTCATTTACACATTTGATAAATCGTCAGGAACAATGATATCGATGTCAGTCGGGGGGAAAGAATTGATAAAGCAGGGCCCGGATCTAAATATATGGAGGGCACCCCTTGCAAATGAGACTGATGACTGGACCTACGGATCATCGAACAACAAGCACCGGAGCAACTGGTATGGGAGGGTTGCAGCGACCGAATGGTATTCATCCGGCCTGGACAGGATGACTTCGCTCGTTGACAGGTTTGACTGGGAATTCAACAATATGAACCAGGCTGTGATTAACATCAGAAGCATCCATGTCACAGGTGATGGAATGGGTGCATTTATAAATTCCGGGAAGTTCGTTGTTGACCGGAACGGCACAATGAAAATCATAACCAGTATTATACCGGACGGCCAGATGCCCTCCTGGCTGCCTCGTATCGGGCTTCAGTGGGTACTCCGGAAAGATCTTGATCAGGTCAGGTGGTATGGACGGGGGCCGCAGGAAAATTATCCCGACAGGAAAAGCGGTTACAGGATAGGGGAGTACTCCTCGACTGTGGCAGATATGTATGAGCCGTATCTGATCCCGCAGGATTATGGGCTCCGGACCGACAACAGGTGGGTAAAGATAACTGACAAAGAGGGGGCAGGTCTCGAATTCAGAGGGAGCAGCCCGTTTAATTTCAACGCACAGCCATATTCTACTGACAATCTTACGAAAGCACTGTATACGTACCAGCTTCACCCTTTCGATGGAGTCACCTTCAATTTCGATTTTGCAACAAGCGGCGTTGGCTGCACTGCAAGGGGCGTTTTTCCGGAATACCAGGTGATGCCTCAGAGATATGATTTTACTGTGACGGTGATCCCGGTACGTAAGTATCAGGCAGACTGAGCCGGGTCCCTTATTTTAACTTTCTCTCTCTTGTAGCCTGGCTTCAGCGGTCACATAATAAAGATTTACTAAATTTATAATGTTGCATGACAAAATCGGAGCCGTATATCATGAAAAATGGTTATATTTTGGAACCAAAAGAAGTTTGCAGTGTATTTATTAAACCTGGACCTATGAAAGCCGGAGGCTCAATACCCCGCGTGAAAGACTAAACCGGAAAAGGTAAAAGACTAATCATCAAAAGTTTTATTTAATCAATCAGCCAATGTATACCTACACCTATGGTGGCAAGAACGGCAGGAAGCACACACTTCAGGAAAGCACCGACCTCATTGCCGTCAGAACCAGGAATTCAATGGACCTGAAGAGTGCAGTCATTTCTGAAAAAGGGAGGAATATCCTTCGTGATCTGGATCTTGTTTTGGAATTTCCCGAGGCAGATGTTTCTGTGTTCCGGACCAGGGAAACCGGGAAGAACAGGCTTTCAGCCAGGAACAGGTTGGCTTCGCAGCTCAGGGAAGAACCCGAATTGCGATTCGCAGGAAAAGTCCTGGTGGATCCCGAAAGCCAGAGCCTTGTGCTTTATACGGAGAACATTTTTATTAAATTTTTTGATGAGATCGCAGCCGGGGTCTGCAAGGAAGTTCTTGAACAGAATCATCTGAAGATCAAACAGCGGCCCGACTACGCCAGGAATGCTTATTTCGTAAGTACTCCGGAGAACACGGGACTGAAGGTTTTTGAAATTGCAAACGCATTGCTCGAAATGAAAGAGGTCGAATTGTGCCATCCTGAGCTGATAAGGAAAAGGGGCCTGAAGAAAATTAATCCCGGGCAATGGCACCTGGCTGATACTGAAATCAATGGAGTAAAAATAAAAGCATCGGTAAAGGCCGATGCTGCACATAAATTGTCGGTCGGTGAGAATGTTGTCATAGCCCTTATTGATGACGGATTTGATATTGATCATCCTGAATTTAACAGTCCGGGCAAGGTCATTTTTCCAAAGGATATCACCTCTGACAGCAACGATCCGCGGCCGAGAAACCCGTACAACAACCATGGGACCGCCTGTGCCGGGGTGGCGTTAGCTTCGGGGCTGATTGCCTCAGGAGTGGCACCCGGTGCGACCCTTCTTCCTGTCAGGCTGAGCAGCAGCCTGGGTTCAATAGCTGAGGCAAACGCCTTTAAGTGGGCAACGGATCACGGAGCCGATATCATATCGTGCAGCTGGGGCCCGGTCGACGGCGACTGGTCCGACCCGGACGATCCCCTTCATACCTCACGGGTGGATCTGCCCGACAGTACACGACTTGCAATGGAATATGCCGTCTCTTCAGGACGCAATGGCAAGGGTTGTATTATCACTTTTGCTGCAGGTAATGGAAATGAGGATTGCGGTTTTGACGGGTATGCAAGCTTCGAAAAGGTAATTGCCGTGTCAGCCTGCAATGATACGAACAGAAGAAGTGTTTACAGCGATTACGGAGATAATGTATGGTGCGCTTTTCCGAGCAGTGATTTCGGCTATCGGCCTTTCGGCCATCCCGCTCCCCTTACAAACGGCATCTTTACAACCGACCGCCTGGGTGAGGCAGGTTATGACCCGAACGGAGATTACACCGACAGCTTTGGGGGGACATCGAGTTCATGCCCGGGAGTGGCAGGTACTGCCGCCCTTATTTTATCTGTCAATCCTGATCTGACCTGGAAGGAGGTAAAACAGACAATAAAAGTCACAGTTACAAAGATTGACAAGCAAGGCGGAAGGTATGACAATGACGGGCACAGCCCCTTTTATGGCTACGGCAAGGTAGATGCTGAGGCAGCGGTTAGGCTTGCGATCAAACTAAAATCGGGGGTAACAGGGATCAGGAAAAAGGCACGTGCTGCCAAAAACTTAACAATCAAATAAACAGGCATATGGCAAGGGAAGTAATAACTCTCAACGATATTCGGGCAATGAACAGTCCGGACCATGTTTCGAAATTACCGGCCGGAAGTACCTATCCGGCCGGAAAGGATGGTTATGTCGACAGGCTTTTCAAATACATTCCGGGCGAAATGGTTGCGGGCTATATATTTACAGCAGGTGTGCTTAAAAAGCTTTCCGCGATCGAAGAATTGCAGGTCTTTCACTGGTCGCTGTTTCTTGTGTTTTGCATATTGACGCCTCTTTATCTGTGGCGTCTTCAGAATGTGCTCAAGCTCCAGCAGCATATAATCTCGCTTTTTTCTTTTATTGTCTGGGTTTTTGCACTTGGAGGCCCATTCGAACTGTATTCATGGTATAATCCTGTCTATGGTGAGCTTCTTCTGCCTGTATTCACTATAATCGTTGCTATTTGGGAAGCCGAAAAGCCGGCCTCCTGAGTCTTAAAGTTTAGTTAATTTTATCAAACTTCAGAATTACTTCAAAATTGGGAAATAGCTTTCGGGCGTTTAACCAACAAACTGAAGTATTATGAAAAAAATGGTAGTGCTTGTATCGTTTCTGGGCGGAGCATTATTTCCTGCTGCCGCACAGTCTACAGATATGATGACAGAGGAAGTACCGGTAGAAACCATTACTCTTAAAAAGGGAGACATCCCACCTGATGTAATTAAAACAGCTGACGAAATATTCAAGGAAAAAGCTGACGTCAAATGGACTGCATTCCCATTTAAGCTGAAAAAATACGGTTGGGAAGTCGATCAGAATAATAGTGTGCCCGTCGATATGTATGAGGTATTTTTCAAAACTACCAACGGGGTTGATACATATGCTGTATTCGATTCAAGCGGTAACCTGGAACGTTACCGGACGATTGACAAGGACGCTTCTCTTCCGATCCCGATCCTTAAGGCAGTTACAAGGGAAGGATACAAGGACTGGAAAGTACAGTCTGGTACCGAAATTGTCACGGATCTCAAAAACAACATCGAGGAGCATTATACTGTAAGGCTTCACAAAGGCAACCAGAAAAAGATCCTTTATTTCACCAAAGAAGGAAAAAGAGTGATGAATGAGTAATTTAAAGATCTCTCCAGGCGGGTCAAAAGGGAAGTTAAGAAAGATTCGAAGGGTTAAACGACCCGCCTCTACCATGATAAAATAATATCAAGCATCCCTGCCGGATTTCCGGCAGGGATTTATTTTTCGGCTTAAAATTCCTACATTTAGCTTTTCCGGAATACTGATTTCCAAAACCTGATTTAGCCGTAAATATGGCAGATGCTGTATCGCACGGGTCCAATGTTTCTGCCGGTAGTCTGAAGGCAGCTATCCGGCGCGTTGATTCGATCGACTTTGTCAGGGGATTGGTGATGATCATAATGGCGCTCGATCATACACGCGATTTCATGCATGTCAGCTCGCTGAGCCAGAATCCCCTTGACCTTTCAGCGACCACACCGCTGCTTTTCCTTACCCGATGGATCACTCATTTCTGCGCACCGGCATTTGTTTTCCTTTCGGGTACATCTGCCTATATATCAATGAAGAACCGGAACAATACTTTGGGAACCAGGAGGTATCTTCTGACAAGGGGCCTGTGGCTTATCCTCCTCGAATTCACAATTATTAATTTTGCAATCTGGTTCGACCTACGCTTCAGGATACTCATGTTCGAGGTTATCGCAGCGATAGGATCCGGCTTTATAGTGCTTTCATTTCTACTTAAAGTCTCACCGAAGGTCCTTGCTGCCGCTGGTCTGATAATTATTTTCGGTCACGACCTTTTCTCATACATCAGGTTCCAGAACGGGTCAGTCGTGAAGGAAATACTCTCGCCTCTGTTCACACTGAGCCAGTACAAAGTTTCAGAGGGGTTCACATTTCTTGTGAGTTATCCTTTCATCCCATGGTTCGGGATCATGCTTACGGGATTCGCTGCCGGACAACTTTTCGAATTGCCGGCGAAAAGGAGAAGCAGGGCACTTCTCTGGTCAGGCTTAATTGCGCTTGCGCTGTTTATTATTGTCCGTCTCGTAAATAAATACGGCGATCCTTCACCATGGTCAGTACAGGGCAAAGCTATTATGACTATCCTTTCATTCATAAATACAACAAAATATGCACCTTCACTTCTGTTCTCGCTGATGACCCTTGGTGTAATGTCGATCCTGCTCTCTTCCGGGACCGGTATTATAAATAAGTCTTTGAGATTCGTTAAAGTATATGGCAGGGTGCCAATGTTTTACTTTATTATTCATTTATATCTCATCCATTCGGTAATGTTGCTTATAATGCTCTTTCGCGGATACCATTGGTCAGATCTTTCATTTGCGCCGTTCCACTTCGGCCGTCCGGAAAACGGTGCAGGTCTGGGACTTGCAGGTGTGTATGTCGTCTGGCTCAGTATTGTGGCACTGATGTTCCCTCTCTGCAGGTGGTACGGTAATTATAAATCGGCCCACAGGGAGAAAAAATGGTTGCGTTATTTGTAAATTGCAGAAGACTTAAATAAAAATATCTCTCCTGGAGTAGAGCCTGAAAGAGACTGCCAGCAAAATTACAGATATCCCGAGAAAGAAGGCCAGATCGCCTGATTCAAGCCTGTAACCCGGGCTGGTGACTTCCAGGTCAACGTACCGGAACGGGCTGAGGTATCCTATCTTTGATGCGCCCTCGGTGATCTTCGAGAGAGTGTAGATAAAATACATGATCAGGACCAGCCCTATGCAAAAAGTTGTGATGGGCTTTGGCCTTTTGATCATGGCCGACAGGAAAAGCCCGGCTGCGCCGAACATGATGTTAAGCAGGAAAGTATATAACGAAAGTATGAGGAATGCCTTTATACTGAACGGGGCGTTTTTTACAATTTCGATGCAGGTGAAGCCGGCGCCGGAAGCCACCACGTTCATGAGAAATACATTGACAAATACAACAGCCAGCTTGCTCAGAAATATCTCGGATCGTGTCAGCGGCCTTGAAATAAGATATTCGGCTGTCTTGCTGTATTCTTCCTTTAAAAGGATATTTGATGAAAGTACAATTGAAAAAATGCTTCCGAGCACAAGCATATAGATCACATTGTTTACTGCATAGAATCCGAGAGGGGAGAGAAGCTCGCTCACGTCCGATATACCCTTGAACTGGAGCATGCCCTTTGGTATCAGGCTCAGCATTCCCATAACCTTTGACTGGTTCGCGATAAATGTGCGGTAGATCGACATGGTAAGGCATATGAGAAGCGTTATCACGCTCATCCAGATAATGAGGCTCAATGCATTCCTTTTCAACTCCTTGAAAAACAGGTTTCTGTTCATACTGTCGCGGATTCAGGATTTGTAGTAATGCAGAAAGATCTCGTCAAGCGAAGGTTCCTCGATCATAAGGTCGGTAATGCTCATCTGAGATACTTTTCTCACAAGCTCATTGATATCCCCGGAATACATGAATGATAGCATTTTACCTGACCGGCTGATCAGTTTATCTATTCCGGGAATTATGAAGTTTTCGGCACCGGATTCCGATCCGAACCCGATGAATACCTTTTTAAGCTGCTTTTTTCTGAGGGTTTCAATATCCTCAACCTGAATTATTTTTCCTTCTTTTATTATGGCGACCTTTTTGCACAGCTGCTGAACCTCGCTTAATATATGTGAAGAATAGAATATAGTCATCCCCTTGCGGTTCTCGGCACGCAACAGGTCGAAAAAGACAGCCTGCATCAGCGGATCGAGCCCGGTGCTCGGCTCATCTGCTATAAGGAGCCTGGGGTTGTGAAGCAGGCTCTGGACTATTGAGACCTTTTTCCTGTTCCCGAATGAAAGGTCTGCAATTTTGCGCTTCAGGTCCAGATCGAACATCTCCGAAAGAGCTGATATACGCTCCCTGCCGGCCTGAATTCCATGGAATCTGCTGCAGTAAACCAGGAACTCCTCCACATCCATATAAGAATACGCATTTGCATCGGAGGGGATATAGCCCACAAAACGTTTTATCTCCTTCGTTTTTCTGACGACATCCATGCCGAAGATCCTTGCGCTTCCCGAAGTCGGGAAAATGAGGTTCATCAGGATCCTGATGGTTGTCGATTTACCCGCACCGTTTGGGCCGATGAAGCCGAAAATCTCACCTTCGCCGATCTCCAGGCTTACGTGCCCTATCCCTCTGGCTTTTCCATAGTATTTGGTAAGATCAGTGATATCGATAACAGGCGATGGCATACCCTCTTCTCAGTTCATCAGCACATTCCGGCTGTAAACCTGCAAATATAATATATAATCTAACTGACCATGATTTCATCATATACATTAAACAAACAGAATTTTTTGACAGTGATCATTCGGCCTTATAGTTCTTCCTGATTATATCAGCCCATTTTTCAAACAGGAATTTCTCATTATCAGTCATCCTGCCGAAGCCGGCCATGTAGAAATTCACGTTCAATTCCGGACTGGCAGGGTTGGTAAATGTGAAGATAAGACCCAGCCTGTTCTCCCTGCTGTAACCTGTGGCCTTGTTCTTCCTTGCAGTCAGATCAGGAACCGATTTGAATGACTTAAGGTCCTTAAGACTGAAGGAAGTAGCGATCTTCTCGTTACCGCTTTCATCAATATAGATAATTTTCTTATTCTTCTCATCAATCCCGATAGCTGATTCATTCCAGAAATCACTTTCGGAGAGAGTCAGATCATTGTCCGACGCGAGGGTATGTAATTCCTTCATGATCCTCTTGCTTTTACCTTTTCCTGAGCGTGACATTATAAATACAGGTAAAATAAAAAGGCTCAATATAATGATGCCTATTATTGTGGTAGTTATAGTCATAGTAAGTTTTTGTTGAAATGGACACTGAAAATATTGCCCGTAAACTCTGAAAAATAATTCGGTTGGATTCCTGCCGGATGGCTATTGCATTGACACAGACTCTATCCTTCAGAAAATGAAGTAATCCAGGCTCCAATCCTGAAACCAGTTATGACAACATTTGATTGTCAATGCAAAGTATGGCTAGGATTACCAGAAATAGCTGAACGGGAAGGTTATGCTGTGAGGGCTTAATACTATTTCGATAAATTCCGGTCTATGCAAAAACGATAAGATCCGGGTTTGCCGTTCCCTGCAAATCTCAGTGAACTTTGTCAGTCCCTGCAATCTTGTTTTATTGGTTATCTTATCAGGGTTCCCGGATATCAATCTGATCTTCAGGCCCGAATCAGAAAATAGAAAAAGATAATAATCGAAAACAGGGGGGTGTTGGGAATTAGGGGATGAATTTTCGTAAAAGAACTGGCTGCCGGAGTCTGAGCAGATCTTATTCAACCCTGAATTAACAGAGGATATCAGGATTGTCAGAAACAGAGCTGCTATTTTTATCCCTTTTGGCATAATGCAAAAATAGCAATATAAACATACTGTGACACAACTTTATGATATGCAAAACCGGGGTTTGAGATATTTCCGTCGGCCGGGGAGTTTCAGTCTGAAGTTTTTTCGCTGCTCTCTTCCCTGACATCCTTCCGCATAAGGAGATCGAGCAAAGGAAGGACAACTGATTTAAGTATCCTTGGGGGATTTATTAAAAGATTCGCAAGACCGTATTGAAGAAGATTGCCGGCAAGTATTTTCAGCGGACTGCCGCTTCTTCTGAAAAGGGCCCGTTTGGCAATGTAACCTGTTGAAATGCCTAATGTTGCTGTCAGGAGGTTGCTTCTGAAATCTTCAGAACTCACGACCTCCCTGAAGACATCTTTCACAACCTTTACAGGACTGAAATGTTCGTACAACGTATACAGGTGTTCTGTAAGCTGCTGCTTCTTCTCTTCGGTTTCATCCTCGAGGAGATTTATGACCGCCTTCAGGTCTTTTGTATTCTTAATGTTATACATTGTTTTCGGATCGGAAGATTCTTTTTACCAGGTAATTTCCTGCAGTCCTGCGTAGCCATCCACGCATGAAGAAGTGTAGCACGAGACTGAGTAAAAGGTAAAATCCGCTTACCGCAAGAAAACCGAGGTAGGTTTTTCCCAGGGCATCACCCAGCAAAAAGGCGATTGCGAAGTTAAGGAACAACAAAAATGTAAACCCGAGTACTCCGATTAATATGTCGGGGAGCGTTTCGGAAAACACAATGGTCAGCCTGTTAATTGCCTTGAGTCTTGTAAGCTCAAGCCAGGCAAGGGTGAACTCTTTCACCCTTTCCATCAGGGTGTCAATGATTGTTGGATCTTCTTTCATAAGTCTGATTCCCGATATGTAACGACAGATAGTTACAGTATTACAACATCAAATGGCAGGCGCAGATGAGCTTATTCACCATAACCTGCCATTTTCAGTTAAATCTAATATTGGCGATGACCTTACATTGCCTAGGATACACCTTCTTTTACCTTTGAATTCCGCTTGCCTGAATTACTGAGGATACCATTGATCTTCGTCTTCAGGTTGTCGACGTAATCTTCACCTTTATGTACTATTTTTTCACGTGTGGCGGAACCTTTGTCGGGTGCAAATAGAATACCTATTATTGTCCCGGCGGCCAGACCTGCCAATATCCCCAAAAACATTCTTCCTCTCATGATCTTACGTTTTATGGATTCTAGTTTCGTACTCCACCTGATTTCTCCCAGTTTTACCGGTCCCGGGATTTAACCCGGATTCCTGATTAACGGGACAGCGGAAAGCAACAATTTTATTGCTTTCCGCGAGCAAGGCTATGAACCTGGTTATCATACCAAAATGTTCACTACCTGGTCGCATTCATAAAAGTTAAAAAATAACTTTGGATATAAAACCGAAAATCGGAAGAATTGTTCAATGATCGGGGCAGTTAGATACAATTGAAATCAAGGATGCGTTAAAAGAAAAGCTGATGAAGATACCCGATTGTAACAGTTCCTGCTCCGGTATGGTTTATTCCGTTTTCAGAATCCTTTTGTACCGGGAGGAAGCCGTAGTTTCCGCCACCCTCGATAAAGAGCTTGCCCGACGGTATCATTACCTCAAATCCAGCAACCCCCTGTCCTCCGATATTAAACCTGCGGGTGTCGGGGGTAATGTTCACGTCGCTGTCGAACGAAACAGTTCCTATCAGAGGCATTCCTGCTTCGTGGAGGATGTCATCGACCGGCAATCCCTCCCTGTAAACATAGAATCTGCTGAACCCCTTTGTTATATTTCGGGCATTGATCAGGAAGGCGAAATATGGTCCGGCATCCACATAGAAATTTGCCCTGCGTCCGATTCCCACCTTTCCCCCCCCTGGGCTGAATAATTCAGTTCAACACGCAGACCGAGGAGATGGTTGGTCCTGTATTCGGTAACAAGCCCGGCATAGAAGCCTGCCTTTGATTCGTAGTCATCGCTAAGCGGGGTTGTTTTGGAACCGCTTGTCAGATTGGGAATACCAAAACCTGCCTTTAATCCGGCATAATGCGTCGGAAGCTGAGCAGAGGCAGAAATAAAGACGGTAAGGATGCAAATCAGAATAAGAAGGTTCTTTTTGGTTTTCATAGGTAGAAAATTTAAAAGGCAATCGGGATCAGATCTGACCCGAGAGTGGCAAATTTAACAGTAAAATGTTCATTTTAAAGAGATTTGTCTGGACTTCAGTTAAAATTTAATAAACGCATAATATTCGTTCCAAAATACCGGATTGATTGCCGAACTATATTATGGCAGGTTTGTTATCCGGTAATTATAAAAATAACTCTGACCGTTCTTTCATACTTAATCCCTGCCAACATGAAACCTATTAAAACCGGAGATCCAATCCCTGAATTTTGTCTTGAGGATCAACATGGCAAAATGCTTAATATAAATGAGTTCCTGGGTAAAGCCATACTTCTGATCTCTATTTGCCCTCAGGGTGAGAAAATCGGATGTGACAGCAAAGCATGTAATTTCTGTGATAACGGTTCATCATTCGGCAAATCCGGTACAGTGATGATCGGCATCACATCACAGCCGCCTGAAAGCACCCATGCATTTGCTGACAGGCATATAATGAATTACCCGATACTCAGCGACCCTGACGGCAAAATCAGGAAACTGTTCGGGATCACATCTTCACAGGGCGGACATGAGTCCGAGCGCATAACCTACATAGTTAACAGGGAGGGAATAGTAACCAGCATCTTCACCTCACAGCATCTCCATGAATGCCGCGCAGATGAAGCGTTGAAAATTGACCTGCTCATTAAAAAGACTGACGACCTGAAATCCTGACAGACCGGTGCAGTGGGTAATAAAGCCTGCCTCCTTTTATTTACCCGGGATTATTGTTAATTTTGCTTCGGGTAATGGCCTGATTTTTGAGGCAAATCTGTTGCCACTAAGACTAATGAAATGAAAAAGACATTCATAGTGTTTCTCCTTCTTCTGGGCGTGGTTTCCTGTGAAAAGGATAAACAGGTCATCGTCGAGAATAACAATATCCCCCTGATAAGCCGGAAACTGGCCGATGGTGAGCTGTTTAGTGAGTATATATACAACGATGCAAACCTGCTGACAGCCGAGATGACAAAATTCCATTATACAAAGTATAATTACGATGACCAAAACCAGCTTACCTCGGCTGAATTTTACGTTGATGTTGATATTTTCAGCAGCGATTCCCGGGCTCTGGAGTCTTCAATGATGCGCAAACAATGGGTTAATCCGGCGAATACTGAAAAAAGCCTTACTATAAAATTTGAATATAATGATGCCGGGCGACTGACGAAAGCAGTTTATATGCGTCCGGGAGTGATCAATTCGGAGTATACTGAATTTGCATGGACCGACGACAGGATAACAAGAAAAACAATGTACTGGAACCTGCAGGTATCAGGTTATACAGATTACTTTTATGACGATCGTGGAAACCTGGCAAAAGAGGCAAAATACAGGATTGAAGGAGGCGATGCAAAGCTGATAACTTCTACCGGATATGAATATGACAAAATGAATAATCCTTTCAGGTCGTTTAAGAGGCTTATTACCCCCGGTATTTTTACCAACCGCAACAATATAACCAGCGAAACATACACCCTGTATTCTGATGTTCAGCCCGGAACGGAGAATCCCCGGGT